>SXOY01000294.1 GCA_005776545.1 Planctomycetia bacterium
CGAAACACAAGCGCTGACGGATCGCAATGCAGCTGCTGAGAAAGTGAGGACTCAACCATCAGGCGGATATCCGCGTTGTCAGATCGTGGGAATTGCAGGTGCTTGCAGAATGTCAGCGCGGCGGGAAGAGTTGTCGAAGCACGCTTTCCTTTGAAGCCGCCCATCTTCACGGCCTTTGGAAGCTGTGAGAATTGCCAGAGCAATCGTCGCCGTGAATCATCAAAGAGAGATTCAGGCGTCTCGATCCTGACCGCGCTGACCAGCGAAGGAGTGTCGCCTGTTGAAAGCTGCAGGAGTTTCATTGCTCGTGCGCCAAAATCGATGGCGATCGGAGTGGTGGTGTGCGCAATGCGACCGATTCTCCCAAACCCATCGAGCTTCGGTATAGACAGACGCATGCGTACAACTCCCAGTGCCCAAAGTGTCCAGGCTCTCGTCTTACAGATCGGACCACGACAATCCCGCGTTCAGTGGCGGATGTCGATGCCTCAAATTGCCGCGCTTACCCGGACGCTACAAACCGCACCGTGTCCACGCTCGTCATACATGGCGCCCACGGCGCAAAAACAACGTCCAATAAATTCGCCCTCTTACTTGCTGAAGCAAGGTGCGAAAGCCGTACTAAATGTTGCAAGCGAATCAAGTGCTGCGCGAATGTCCCATCGTTGTTTCGCGCGGTCGCCGGTGGTATTGCTCACAATTCGTATTTCTGCAAACTGCCTTGACAGGCGATATGCGACGAGTCCCACCGCCGCACCTTCCATCGCCTCAAACTCTGCTCCGGTTCGACATGCAATCTGTGATGCGCGGGCATCGGTTCCAGAGCAGGTTGAGACGGTCGCGATAATTGCCTCATGATCCACCAGCGGTCGCAGTATGTCAAAGAGCGCGATCGAGGACTTTAGCTTCAACTCGCCGATTCCCGGCATCGGAAATCCAATATCCGCCGTCGAAAGAAACTGTGTTCCCGCATCGACCCCTTCATCTGCGAAAACGCTGTGCGTCGAAAGTACGCGTTCTCCTGCTCGAAATTCGCGGCACGGCAGCACACCTGCAATTCCAAGGCTCACAATCGCAAAGTGGTCATTTCGGGCTGCCCGTGCGACCGCTCCCGCCGCATTGCTCTTGCCGATCCCAGTAAAGACAGCATCAACCCCTGGTCCGAGTGAGCGACATTCCCATTCGCTCCAGCCCTCTGAGCGTGCTCCCATGCCGCGACAGACTGCTTCCAGTTCAATGGGAGCGGCAATGGCCAATAAAACGCTCTGCGGTGGGTGAGGCAACGTGGTTGTAACTCCCTAGTACGGTAAGGAATCGTGCCTGCTTTCGAGCAGCGGCGCGTCCCTATAATAGTGACGGGCTGGTGTGGTGGGTCTGGCTGGCTCTTGAAGTTTGTAATTTGAGGTGAATGTGAACTACGTCAAACGGGTGGCTGTTTCTGCGATCGTGCTTGCCGCTGGCTTAGCGATTATTCCTGCATGTTCACCTTCGGATTCAAACGACTCGGGCGCAAATCTGACGGCGGACATGGCCCTGGTCCGGAAGCGCAGTTTTGAAATCACCACCACAGCGTCCGGCCAATTAGAAGCAAAGGCCGAATTTGAAGTTCGCAGCAAGGTCGAATCCCGCACCACCATCGTTGAACTGGCAAAAGAGGGCACGCTGGTGAAGCCCGGCGATTTGCTGGTACAGCTCGCGAGCGAACAGATTGAAAAGGCGATTGTTGACGAAAACGCGCGCGTGCAGGCATCTCGCTCAGACCTGATCACCGCCGAGAACAACCTGGCGATGCAGGAAATCGAAAATACCAGCCGCCTGCGCAAAGCTGAACTCAAGCTCGATCTTTCCAAAAGCGCGATGGATCAGTGGCGCCAGGGCGATGTAGCGATTCGGCGCATGACGCTTGATCTTGCCGTTGAAAAAACGGAGCGAGAACTGAGCCGCGCCGAGGAACGCTTTGCTCGAAGCAACGAATTGAAAGACAAGGGGTTTCTCTCTAAAGAAGACTGGCAGAAAGACAATATCGCGGTTATCGAATGGACCAGCGAAGCCAAAAAAGCCAAGAAGTCCCGCGAGGTCTATAACAGCTACGAATTCGTCAAGGACGAAAAAGTGAAACTTGGTGATGTCGCCGATTCTGAAGCGGAACTGCAGCGTGTGAATCTGCAGAACGAAAAGGAACTGGCAGTCAAGCACGCAGATCTTGAGAACAAGCGCGAGCAGCTTCGTATTCGCGAGGCAAACCTGATCAAGCTCAACGAGCAGTTGACGCACACCATTATCCGTGCGCCGCGTGAAGGCATGGTGGTGTATGCAACCAGCATGGGCAACGGCCGCTGGGATCAAGGCTCGCTCCAGGTCGGCAAAGAAGTGCAGAACAATGAGCAGATTCTCTCGCTACCGGATACATCTGAGATGATCGCATCGGTCAAGGTTCACGAGTCGCTCGCTGGTCGCGTGCGACCTGGAATGCCAGCGAGCGTGAAAGTCGACGCCGCGGGAGGCAGGGTGTTTGCCGGAGTTGTTGATTCCATCGGTGTGTTGGCAGAATCAAACGGCTGGCGCGACCCCAATCTTCGTGAATATACGGTAAAAATCAGTCTAGTCAAGACGGCAACCGATGGTGCGTTGAAACCCAGTATGCGCGCTGATGCCACCATTGTTCTCGGCTCGGTAGAAGATGCTCTTAGTGTCCCGGTACAGGCGGTATTCAACGAAGGCTCGGTTCGCTTTGCATACATGCAAGAAGGAAGCAAATTCACCAAAGTGCCGGTGCGGATTGGTCGCCGCTCAGATGCACACGCAGAGATTTCCGCAGGTCTGAAAGACGGCGCCACCGTTCTCTTGCGTCAGCCTACGGCCGGCGAAGTGCTCAATCACCCGTGGAACCCAGCTGAATTGAAGGCTGCAGGTTACGAGCTAAACGAAAACGGCCAGCCTATGGAAGTCGTCACAACTCCCGAAGGCATGCCACCGATGAACATGCCTGCAATGAACCCGGGTGGGAATGGTGCACCTTCTGGACCTGGGCAAGGTCAACGCCAGAATCGTGGCGGCAAAGGTCGCCCACAAGGCGGCAGGCTAGGCGGCGCACCTTCCGACGCCAAGCCAGATGCCAAGCCCGACCCCAAACCTGCGCCGGAAACTCCAGCAAAAACAGAAGACTCCAGCACTACAGCGCCAGCCAGTCCATCA
>SXOY01000295.1 GCA_005776545.1 Planctomycetia bacterium
GTTGGCGCGGCTGCCGCTGCAACAACGGGTGCCGCCGTCTGACGCACTGATGAAGCAAGTTGAGCGAGAACCGCACTGCTATCGGGAGCCGAAGCGTTTGGATTCTGAGCAAGCTGCGATACGTAGTTCTTCATCCAGTCGATGAGTGCAAGAAGTGCCTCGGTGGGAACCGTGATGTTCTCGGCGATACAGCGGTCTATGTCTGACTCGGCTTGATGGCACAGTTTCTGACCAGCATGAAGTGACAACACACCGCACTCGCCTTTGAGCGTGTGCAGGCGGCGGCGAACATCGCCAAGTCGCTCCGTCGTGGATCCTTCAACATCAATTGAGACAACCTGAGCTTCTAGTTCCGCGAGTCCGCCGACGCAACCTGCGACCCACGAGGCCAGAAGTTCTTCATCGATTGGTTCAGATTTCTGGCCTGCGCTCGCGGCACCGGCATAAGGCGAGGGTCCGATGTCGGTGACCGAGCGTCCGGCCTGATCTGCTGAGACCGCGCGTTGAGCGTATTCAATTCCCTGACGAATGAGATTCATCGCTGCAGCGGCATCTTGCGTTTCGCGGTAAATGATCTGTTGGATGAGCGCCGCAGCATGCTCGAGACACTCTGAAATCGAGTCGAGATCAGAGGCCACCATGACCTGCCCAAAAGCGCGGACGCGATCATGAATATCGACAAGTCCTGGGAGATCTTGCTCGTCCAGGAGAACCGACGCTTTGGCGATGCTATCAATCGTGGACTGTGGTTCGTTAGCGAATGGTTGAGACACGGTTACCTCATATCTTGCAATGTGTGAGACATCATGTTTTCGGTCAGCGTGACTCTTGCCTTAATTGCAAATCGGGAAAATGAACTATGTAAAAAAAGCGATTCTCATTGCACGACGCCGCGCGAATGAGAACTCGCAAATTCACTGGTATGGAAACCGAAAGTGGGGGTCAGGCTGCTTTGGCGGCTGGCTGCGACAGTGCCGCAGCTGTTGCCTTCGCCAGGGTTGCTTCGATGATCTTTGAAAGTCCATCGGGCGTAAATGGCTTCACGGCATAGTTGTTCACGCCAGCTTTGATTGCATCGACAACGCGGGATTTTTCAGCTTCGGTCGTCACCATGACGATGGGTGTCTTCTTCCCACTGCCGCGGAACGTCTTCACAAAAGTAAGACCATCCATGACAGGCATATTCCAGTCCAGGAGTATGATGTCAGGAGTGAATGTCGCCAGTTTGGTAAGGGCCTCCGCTCCATTGGCGGCTTCTTCAACTGCGGTGGCATTAAGCGTTTGAAGTACGCCTTTGATGATCGTTCGCATGGTTTTGGAATCGTCTACAACTAGTACTCGCATATCTCTACCTCGATGATGTAACGTGAAAGTGAACGATCAGGCGGCAACAGACTCTGAGGACGGCAATGAGCTGCGTTTGGCACTCGACTGAAATGTAACATCGATTGTGAAAGTGCCCGCAGGAGTGGTACATGGAATACTGAGACTGGCAGCACTGCTTGGCTTGTGAACGCTGTGAGCAGTGGCAATAACCACCGATGGGCAGCCAATGCTGATTTCCATTCCCTTGAACTTCGCTTTCGCTCCGCCAGCAATCATGTTGGCAAGTTCGCCAACCGCATCGGCAAAGTCCGGTGTTCCAAACTCCATCGGAGAACATGCCAGCGCTGAGGTGATCTTAACCGCGCTCTCCTTGTTGAATCCAACTACGACACATCCGACAACGTCTCCAGAGAGTCCAATGAGTCCGGAGACATCGTGCTGAGAAGTGGCGGTATTGAGCTGAGGGGCGGCGAAGGTCACAGGCATTTTCATCATGGTGCCGAACACCGCCTGAGTTGCTTCCAGAAATGCGGTTATGTGGCGAGCATCCATGTTCATCTGTGAAAACCTTTCGTATGCCAAAGGCGGCCGCTGAACATCGACCGAAGGCCCCTTTGGCTTGAGGGCTAGCATGAATTGTGTTAGATGTGTAATCCCAAACCCCAGGATTGAAGTTATTAGACGTGCTTGTACTTCCGCCAGAAGGAGGCGTCAACAAGTGTCTCAAGTGGGGTCTTTCAGCTGATTTCTGGCTATGGGAATCACAAGTGTGTGCCGCGACTCGAAGTGCAAGTGATGGAGTGTGTGTCTGTGCCTGTATCTACGTGCTTGTAGTGTCATGGGCGAGTAAGAAAAACTGCCCAGCCGACCCCAGGCCCTTTGCAGACACACAGGCCGTCTGTGGCACCAGCGCTTGAAGGGCCAAGTGACAGGAACTGTGGGTCAACCAGTGCACGCGTTCTGCGAACAGGGTGCAAGGTTGCGGACGTTATATTCAATGAAAGAATCCAGAAGGGGCCTCGCTGACCTGACCCGGAAGCGGTGGGTATACAACTAGAAGGTTGCCACCCTGAAGGGGTTGAGCATCAAAACAACATGTGACGACTGTCAGTGACCTTCCCTCGAACTAGTAGCACTCATTAGAGGGACTATGGGCGTGTCGTGACCGCAGGGAAGTCGCATCGAAAGCGAAGTGCGCGAGTTGGATGTTTCACAAATGAAGATATTGCAAGCACTCGAGATGCGAGACTTCTTGACCGATGAACGTATGGTGCCTGTCAAAGTAGTCGGGTATTGATTCGGATTGTGCCATGAACCAGCTATCAAACACTCTTCGCTTATTTGTCGAACTAATTGTAATAATCGCGCTGACTGAAGCGTGTGTTATGTTCGCGCTCCCACAACTCGCACTCGGTCAATCGTGGCTTGGGACCACATTGCTCGATTGTGCGATGCTTGTGATGCTTGCTGGTCCGGCGATCGCTTGGCGTCTCCGGTGTTTCTCCCGGCGAGCCGGCAAATATGCCGGCGCAGAGACGCCGAGGAAGGTGCTCGCAACAGTTGCCGGAGTGCTGGTCTGTGGGTTTGTAACTACGCAGGCCACGGTCTATATTGCAAACAGGTCTGTCCATGATGTGGCAGGAGTTCGTTTTGATCGTGCAGTTGAGAGGATTCTGCATGAGACAGGCGAGCGTTTGGGCCACACAATCGATGGCCTTCAGGGTGCTAAAGGACTATATTTGGCAACTGGAACCGTCACCCGCGGCGAGTTTGGCAGATTTGTTGAGGCACTGGATATTTCGAATCGGTATCCGGGGATTCATGGCTTTGGCTTTATTCAGCGAGTTGCGACATCGGACTTACCTGCCTTTGTTGCTGCTGAAAGGGCGGATGCGGCTCCTGAGTTTGAAGTCAAGATGGTGCCATCAAGCGTGCCGGGCAATAACAGTAACTCCGCTGACGATCACTATGTTGTAAAGTTCATTGAGCCATTGGATGCAAATCGGAAGGCTCAAGGTTCAGATGTTGGTTCTGAGGAAGTTCGCCGCACCGCAATTGAACAGGCGGTTCATTCTGGCCGACCGAGGCTGACCCGCCGTATTCAACTTGTTCAGGACGGTACCAAACGGCCTGGGTTCCTTTTCCTTTTGCCCGTGTTCAAAAGTGGTATCAATCCAGCAACAACGCAGGAACGCCATGCCTCGCTCGTTGGTGTGCTGTATTCACCGATTATTCTTGATGAAATCATGGAAGGGGTCGTCAGCTCATTGGGAAGCGACTTGGATCTTGAATTACGCGATGCAGGTGAACTGGACAACGAGGCCCCGCTGTACTCTTCCAGGCAGACGTCTACTGGTGTGATCGGGAGTGAGCGTACGTCGACTACGGAGCCGATGTTCGAAACACGAAAAATCATGGATGTTGGCGGACGTACATGGACACTCGTCGCTTCCACAACCCCGGCATGGGAATCTGGCATAGACCGTTCCACACCTTTGGTGCTTGGTATCTGCGGAATTCTGCTCAGTGGACTCTGCGCAGGGGTTGCGTGGTCGATGGGGATGAGCCGAATTCGAGCACTCGGTCTTGCCAGGCAAATGACTGAAGATCTGGCATTGGCAAAAACTGCTGCGGAAGATGCCTTTCGTGAAGTCGGTGAGTTTCGCAACACGCTGGAAGTTCACACGATCGTATCAGTTGCCGATCGCTCCGGAAAAATCATCCGCGCCAACCAGAAGTTCTGCGAACTGAGCGGCTATTCCGAGGTCGATCTCATCGGTCAAGACCATCGAGTCCTCAACTCTGGGTTCCATCCAAAGTCGTTCTGGGTAGATGTCTGGAAATCGCTGGCCGCTGGAAAAGCCTGGCATGGCGAGGTCTGTAATCGTGCAAAAGACGGTTCGCTCTATTGGGTAGACAGCATCATCGCGCCATTCTGTAATGCAGAAGGTAAGATCGAGAAATACGTCTCAATCCGAACCGACATTACAGCACAGAAGGAGGCTGAAACGGCAATCGCTGAAAACGAGCGGCGTTTCCGGACATTGGTTGAAGATGCTGATGTCATAGTCTGGGAATTTGACTGGGGGCTTGGTGTATTCACCTATGTCTCACCCCAGGCCTACACCATTGGATATTCGCTCGAACAGTGGCTGCAAAAAGGTTTCTGGGCAGAACACATCCATCCCGATGATCGTGTTCAGGCAGTGACGCAGAGCCGCGCTGAAGTGGCCGCTGGCCATGACCACAGAATGACATATCGCATGTTGACATCCGACGGGAAGGTCATCTGGATTGAGAACGTGGTAACCGTTGATCCTCGTGAGGGCAGACCGCCGCTGCTTAGAGGTATTATGGTTGATATCACCGAGCGCATGCAGACTCAGGAAACGCTCAAAGCTGCCCAGCTCGAGGCCGTGGCGGCGAGCAAGGCAAAGAGTGCGTTCCTCGCCAACATGAGCCATGAAATCCGTACCCCATTAACTGCGATCCTGGGTTACACTGATCTTCTCCGCGAGAATGGAAACGCTGCACTCCCCGCTGAACAGCGAAATAGCACACTTGAGACCATTCGAAATGCTGGCGCCCATATGCTGGCAATTATCAACGATATCTTGGACTTGTCCAAGATCGAGGCTGACAAGTTGGAAGTAGAGAAAGTTGTCACTCCGCTGATAGGAATCTTGCGGGAGGTTGAGTGCCTGATGCGGCCGCGAGCGATCGGAAAAGGTGTCGCACTAAATGCGAAGTTGTTGACACCATTACCTGAACGAGTCATGAGCGATCCCACGCGTCTGCGGCAGATACTTTTGAACATTGTCGGAAATAGCGTGAAGTTCACCGAGGGTGGAAGTGTCGACATGTCAGCACGTTCCGAAGTGCGCAATGGACATGATAAATTAGTCATTGACATTGAAGACACTGGAATGGGGATTACTCAGGAGCAGCAAGACCGCTTGTTCCAGGTTTTTGGTCAGGGCGACGAGTCAATGAACCGCAAACACGGGGGAACTGGCTTGGGCCTCGCCGTGAGCCGCAAATTCGCAGGACTTCTGGGCGGGACTATTACTCTCGCACGAACCGAGCTTGGAAAAGGATCTTGCTTTCAGATTGAGTTGCCGCTCGAACCAGCACCAGGAAGTCCAATGGTCGAGCGTTTGGAAGCGGTTCAAGAAGCATCAGTACTTCCATTGGCGGCTCCAGTTGCAAGGCTTAGCGGTCGGATTCTGCTGGCGGAAGATGGCCCGGACAATCAACGATTGATCGCGTTCCATCTGAAAAAAGCCGGTGCGACGGTTGGCGTGGCGGAGAATGGCCAAATTGCTTTGGAAATGCTAGATAAGGCGTCGGCTGATGGGGTTCCTTTTGACATGTTGTTAACCGACATGCAGATGCCGGTAATGGATGGCTACACCCTCGCATCAACACTGCGCAGCCGCGCAAGCACCCTCCCCATTGTCGCACTCACCGCCCATGCCATGGCAGAAGATCGAGCCAGATGTTTGAATGCCGGGTGCGATGATTACGCAACCAAGCCTATTGATAGGGCTGCATTGATTGCAACCTGTTCAAAGTGGATGTCAAAGCCAGCAGAAGGCCGCTTGGCAGCTTAAGCCCGGTTTCTGAAACTAATTTCTTTGTTGACCCTATCTCGGCGTCTCTGCGACTCTGTGTACCAAGCGATGTCGCTCTGAAAGTTGTAGATTGCGTGAGCGGGGTATTCCTACCAACGACTATTATCAAGCTATGGAAAGTGTCTCAATTTCTCCGGCGGCTGGAGTGCCGATTTCAATCGTCGCACTGGACGACGACGATGACTTTCGACAATTCCTGGTGGGCACACTGGAAGCACGCCGTCATGAAGTACGAGCAGTGGCCCTTCCTTCAGAACTTTTTGCGGCCTGCGAAACCAGGCTCCCCGATGTGGTGCTGCTCGACATGAAGATGGGCCGCCACTCTGGCGAAGATGTCTTGGTCGAACTGCGAAAACGCTGGCCCAAGCTGTGTGTGATCATCGTGACCGGCTATCCATCCATGGACTCAATGCGTCAGACCTTTAAGCAGGATGTGTTCGATTATCTCGCCAAGCCATTTTCCAATGAAGATATCTTTAAGTCCCTCGATCAGGCTACCTTGGCATTGGGATTGGGGCAAACTGCAGAGGATCGACTGCGGCGAGAACTTGGTAGGTCTTTGCGGCTGGCGAGAACCGAAAAAGGATGGACTCTCAAAGACCTGAGCGAGGCCTCAAATCTAAGCGTCAGCCAACTCAGTTCGATCGAGCGAGGTGCCCATTTACCAAGCCTGGAGTCTCTACTGGCAATTGGCAGCGCACTTAATGTCAGACCCAGCGGCTGGCTTGCCCTCGCCGGGCTTTGAGTCCTGCAAATCTCGCCGAGCTCTGTTTCGAACTGCTACCCTCGCCCTGGCGTGTCTACTCCAACAGCAAACCCGGTAATCCCACAACCCTTTACAGGGCCGTGTGATCTGCTTTTCACCGCATTCGAACCCTCTGGCGATGAGCACGCCTCAAAGGTCATCGCTGAGATCTTGCGAAAACGACCTTCCCTCAAAATCTGTGCATGGGGCGGCACAAAAATGGAGCGGGCCGGTGCGTTGATCATTGAGCCAACCGGAAACGATGCCGTCATGGGTATGCCCGGGCTGGCCAAAATCCGTGAGCATCAGAAGATCAACGAGCGAATTCAGGATTGGGTTAGGTCTCACCCTGTCAAGCTTCACGTACCCGTAGATTCTCCCGCCGCAAATTTCCCGATTTGCGAGATTACCAAGAAATCGGGTTCAAGGGTGGTCCATCTGGTCGCTCCACAAATTTGGGCTTGGGGGAGATGGCGAATCCACAAACTGCGGCGGCTGACCGACCTGGTTCTCTGCCTGCTCCCCTTCGAAGAAGATTTCTTCTCCAAACGAAAAGTGCCCGCGAAGTTCATCGGGCACATGCTCTTTGATGAACCGATCGACGCGGTGGCTTTGGAAAAGGAAGCAGTTGGCTTTCCAGTAGGCTCGCCGCGAATCGCCCTGATGCCAGGCTCAAGACCGGCTGAACTTCAGGCGAACTTCCCGCTGATCCTGGATATTGTGAAGTCACTGAAGTCAGAAATGCCAGGGCTTGTCGGAATGGTCGCGGCAACCAGGGAGCCGGTAGTCCATACTCTCCAAGGCCTGGCCAGAGATTGGTGCAAAGAACGGGGAGAGACAATCGGGGCCAATGGCTGGCCGCTGGGACTGTCTCACGCAGTGGGGGCCACAGATGCGATTATTCACTGGAGCGATTTGGCATTGGTAAAGTCTGGAACCGTGACCCTTCAGGTTGCCAAGCACCGCAAACCCATGGTGATCTTCTACAAGAAATCAAACCCGGTCGCCTTTGTCATGGCGAAGATGATTATGAGCACAAAGTTCTTCACGCTCCCAAACGTGATCGCACACAAAGAAATTGTGCCTGAGTTTGTGCCGCACTATGGGGGTCCTGAGCCGATTACTCAGACTGCACGCGAGTTGCTGACAATGCCTCACCAAGCCGAAGCCCAACGGCACTTGATTGATGGGGTGCTCGACCAATTCGCAGGGCGATTCGCCTCTGGATTAGCGGCGGATTCGATCCTCGAAGTCCTGGACACCTGTCAGGCAAAATAGAACACGGATTCATTCGCGAGTACGGAGTACTCGTCTTCGGTTTTCACTAAGGCCTACTGCTTGTATTGCCCAGACCGACTCCCGTGAATTGAACATCCTTCTCACTTCGTCTCAATAACTTCGCCCTTGGCTCGCTCAGCTAACAAGTTGATGTTCTCGATCGCTGACAGGAGGCACGATGCCTCAGATTGCTTGATGGTCTTTTTGAGATACCAAGGCAACGGAAGAACGGTCAGCGGGATGTACCACCACCATGTCTCGATGGTGTAGGCTGGAAAGTACGTCCGAAGCAACGAATGAGTCAGTGTCACGCCGGGCCAGATAGAGAAGATAATGAGTGCCGCAAAAATCAGCGGCATCTTGAGAAGGAGCTTGGTGGAGAACTTGATGCGTGTGTGGTCAGAACGAGTGGTTGCAGTGCTCGTCATAACGCGGTCGAAGGGTGCGCCAAAGAGCAGTGTTGAAAAATAGGAGGGTGTCTTTTCAAACCCAGGAAGTTTGCCCGCCTTTGACATGGAATCGGCGACAGAAAGGCACTCTTGAGGGGTCAGTGTTGTCTGGATTTCTGGCAGAGTTTGCAACGCGGCACGGATTTCCGCGAATGATGGCACCGGCGGCGTAGTGTTGGGTGTATCCGATGTTGGAGGGGTAGTTGTGGTCATGGTCTCAATAATCAAAGGAGTTCAAAAGCGTGCTGAATTATCGGCCCGTAGCAGCCGGCACTCTTGGAAAGGGCGGCAAAAGTTGACCATTGTGGCATGGAAATTGCCGGTCAGGCTCCCAGCATGATGCGCAACCCTCCACGGAATGGTGAAAACACGGCTCGTTCGGGACCAGCGTTGAGA
>SXOY01000296.1 GCA_005776545.1 Planctomycetia bacterium
ACGTAAGGACTAGGTCAAAGCCGTGTTGATAGACGTGAAACGGTCACGAGCGGAAGCCGAACCCGTATTCGCTTCTTTGCGACGGCAGAGCGGTATCAGACAGAGGCTTTTGCCATTCCCGATGCGCCGATGACTTGCTCGGCGTATTGGTTCATGGCATCGCGGAGTTGTTCGAATGATTCGAGTACGTAGTAGATGGGCTGGAAATGGTCGATTTCGAAATCGGTTTCGCAAATTCGTTCGAGATCGAAAGGTCGCCATTGAGCTACTGGTCGAGCGGTGCAGTCTGGAATGACAGAGCCTCTTTCTTCCCAGGAGCCATGGAGGGCGTATTCAGATTCGGCGTGACTGGAGACCAGGCCGGAGCCATAGATCTTGACCTGTCCGTTTTCGCGGATGAGGCCGAATTCGACTGTGAACCAGAAAAGGCGACCGAGGCGTTTGATGTGATATTCGTCGTCACAAAGCAGGGCGGCTTTGCCATAGGTCTGGAGGAAGTCGGCGAAGACGCGAAGGGCGTGAAGGGGCACATGTCCGAAGACATCGTGGAAGATGTCGGGTTCGGGAAGGTAGTCCATCACTTCGCGAGGACGGATAAGAACGGTGGTGGGGAATTCGCGTTGCGCGAGGCAGGCAAAAAAGGCTTTGGCCGGGAGGTACCCGGGAACGCCATAGCTGGCCCAACTGCTGCATGCAAGTAGGAACTTGTTGATGCCTTCGAGCTTGGTGCCAGCGCGGAGGACTGTGCCGCCGGCGATGGTGATGTCGCGGTCGAGCGTGAGGTCGTCAAGGAGCGGAATGCGGTCGCGGGTGAGGCGCAGGATATTCATGCCGTCGATGAACTGCGTGGAAACTTGTTGAGCGAGGACAGTCCAGCGGCGGTCGAAAAGGTCTCTCCAGACCTCATGGTCTTCTTGTGTGTATTTGTGGTAGGCTTGAGTGATGTAGAAGCGGTCGGGGTCGATCTGAGCGGCAGGTGTTTCTGGAGCTTTGTCGGCACAGGCCTGGGCTTCGACAGCTTCAAGGGAATCGATGATGTTGTTGTAACGGATTTCGGATCTCATTGGGAAACCTCGATCAAAGGGAATTGAAGTAGAGAAGAGGATGAGGATTGGCGGGGGAACTGTCGAAGCGGCGATCCGAAGTTTCTCGCGAGAAGGAATTGGGAAGAAAAGTGACAAGTCAAGCCCAAATGTGGTGGAAAAATGCAATTGTGGGTGTAGCAACAGGTTAGAGGATGTCGATGAGGAGAGAGACATGATTGGACGGGGTGGTGTCCGGAGGGGCCTACTCGGATCGGTCAAATTGGAGCAGAAGATGGAGTCACAGATTTTGACGACCATGAATTCGGAAGCAATGACGGTTGAGGGCCTGGATAGCCTGGTGACGCTGGTGGAGCATGTGTGTGCGCTCCCCGCTGTTGCGACGCTGGACTGGTGTGATCGGGCCGCAAGCTCATTTGCAAATGAAATCAAAGGTTCCACTGCGGTTGTTCTGTTGGCCACTGTCCGTGAAGACGGAACGATTCGAGAGATCGAATCGATTGGTGCAGGAAAACATGGCGCGGGGAACGAACCAGAACTCATTGACATTCGGGCACGGGTCGAAAGGCTGTCGACTCTGGGCTTTGGCATTAGCAACCTAGCGGGAGGTAAGCCGCAGGTTGGGCTGGTTTCGCCGGCACAAGGTGAGCCTCGCAGCGAATTGGAGCAACTGTTTGTCAACAGTGGCTCTGGTGTCGCTGCGGGCGTGTGTGCCTTGGGCACACCGTCAACAGGCCGAGTGTTATGTGTAATAGTGAGTGTTCCTGCCGGGATTCCCGAGTGGGTTCCAGGGGTGTTGGTCTCTATCCTGCCATCGCTCTCGAGAAAAGTCCTGGTTGCGATTGGTACTTCGACATCGACCAAGAGCGGTTGGATCAGCCATCGCGAGCAGATGGTCTTGGAACAGTTGATTCTCGGCAAGAGCGTGAAACAGATCGCGGATGATCTTGGACGTAGTCCGCACACTGTGCATGATCATGTAAAGGCCTTGCATCGCAAGCTGAACGCTTCAAGCCGAGGCGAGCTGGTGGCGCGCGCATTGGGGCACATGATGGAAGGCACTGGGATTCGGCACGGCGACGGGAACACGCCGGGCCAAGATGGCCGCCAAGCGGCGTGAATTGTCGAGAATTGAGAAATATGCAGGCTCTCGCAGATTTGCGGGAGCCTGTTTTCTTTATGCCTTTGCGTCGAGCGAGCGACCAAGAAGAACGCCAGTTGCGGCGGAATTGCGTTCGGCGGGGTTTCTATAGATGGTGAGTACATCGCGTGGGGCGGCGGATTTCTGCGATGGGCGGCCAGTCAATTCGACCGAATCTGAAAATGCTACTTTGCCCTGAACTTGTGCGGCGACCAGCTTGTTTGCGGTCTTTGGTGCGGATACGGGTTGTGTTTTTGCACTCGGCTGAACGCCGTATGCCGCTTGAATTCTGAAGGGGAGAGTCGGAGGGATATTGCTCATGCTGAGGTCTGAATCGGCGGCATGGGGGAGACTCCGTGCAGTATTCGGAACCAGAAATGCTGTGGTCGGCAAGAACGGCGGCGAAGTTTGGGGCTTGGCTGGAAATCAGGTTGCGGAACAGGCGCTTTGAGCGCGGGGAAGCGCAAGAACTTCGCATGTCTGAACCGATGCAAACGTCATGCTTCGCCGATAAAGGGAAGGAAGAACGGAGCTCAATGGGTCGTAAGAAGGTAACAAAACGAGATTCGAACCCGGCAGCTACTTCAAAGGCAAAGGGGGTGAAGGGCCTTGATGACCTTCGCCGGCGTATCAATGAGGTCGATCAGAAGTTGATCGATGTGCTGAATGCACGAGCGAGGTTGGTGGTCGAAGTTGGAAAGGCGAAGCAGGCGCAAGGGCTGCCGATCTATGCACCACACCGCGAGGTTGAGGTGATTGATCGAGCAATCAAGACTAGCCGCGAAGGTGGGGGAGTTTTGCCAGATCGAGCGATAGAGGCGGTATTCCGCGAGTTGATGTCTGGGAGCATGGCATTACAGCAGCCGACGCGAGTGGGGTATCTGGGACCGGCCGGGTCATATTCACATCAAGCGGCGGTGAAGCACTTCGGATCAAGCGTTGAGCTTGATGACTTGCATGCGATTGATGGAGTGTTTGACGAGGTGGCGCGGGGGCATGTGGCGTATGGCCTGGTGCCAATTGAGAATTCGCTGCATGGCGGCGTGGTGGAAACGCTTGATGCCTTTCGAGCGATGAAGCCTGGGATCACGATCTATGCAGAGGTTCAAATGCAGGTGCATCATGCACTGCTTAGTAATTGCTCGCCGGGTGCAATTCGCAGGATTCACTCCAAGCCTGAAGTGTTTTCGCAGTGCCGCCATTGGCTCGCGACGCAGTATCCCAAAGCGGAGCTGGTTCCCGAGGCGAGTTCAAGCCGGGCGGCAACGGTGGTTGCAGAGTTAAGTGCGAAAGCGATCGCGGCGGGGAAAGAGCCCCAGTGTGCGGCAATTGCATCAGAATTGTCGGGGCAGTTGTATGGGCTGAATGTTCTGTTCGAGAAGATCGAGGATTCGGCGGACAACCTGACGCGATTCCTGGTGATTTCAAAGCACCAGGCGCTTCGCAGCGGCGATGACAAGACCTCGATCATTTTTCATACTGCCGACAAGCCGGGTGCCCTAGTAAGCGTTTTGACTGTTTTTCAGTCACGCGGGATCAACCTGTCGCACATTGACAAGCGGCCAAGCGGGCGGCGGAACTGGACGTATACATTCTTTATAGATGCGGCGGGGCATCGGGAAGAGGCAGATTTGGCGGCGGCGGTGGTGGAAGCAAGGGCGCATTGCCGCGATTTAGAGGTTTTAGGCAGTTTTCCAAGATCGAAGCGGATTTTGGAATAAAACAGACAGATCGGTATAGCGAAATGCCGAAAAGCTGGTAGGATGCTGATGAGTTGCCGAGAATTGCAACCGAGCCACTGGGTATTCCGTAGAGAATAGAAGCAGAAGGTTGGAAAATACGCAGGAGATCCGTACTTGGTTTTTGTACGGTAAAAGAAAATATGTGGCCGAGTTGTGCCGCAGAAGAAAATAGGGTAGGCTATAGAGGCTTGAGGAACTTTGGGAACCTACTTTAGGGATCTGGGGTTGTTTGAGCGCAAGGCGGAGTTGCAAGAAACTCCGAATACAGCGGTTACCTGCCAGTTCGCCAGACGCGAATGTAAGAGCAGATGACAGGCCGCCCCCTTGGGACATTTTGTGTGTGTTCACGGATGGATTCGCGGGGTAAGATCGCTCACTCACGGGCGTATCAAACCGAGTGGCAGAATTGTCGCACGGTAGACAAATTGCAGGAGTCGGTAATGGGTCTTTGGAACCGGCTGGTAGCGAAACTTGGGACGGAACTGAACTCGAACCGCCGCAGCGGCAAGCGCCTGGAGCGCACGCGCGGAGGCCGCACGGCATCGGCGATAGCCGGGCTTGCGGGGAAGAGTGGGGTTGAGAATCTTGAAGGTCGGCAGATGCTGTCGACCGTGACGATTACGCCATCAGATGTCGGGCCAGATGGGCTGGGAACCAAATCTGCATTTGTGGGATATGTGCTGCCATATCTGTCAGCACCCATTTTCACAGATCAGCCCGGGCAAGCGTTTACCGAAGATTTGAATGATGAGAATCTGGGAGCCATTGCCAATGGTGCCCCAGGGGTGTTGCTGCAAGGCAGCAATGTTCGCTTGACATCACTGGCTGATGCGCAAGATCCTCAGGCGTATCTTCGCATCAATGGTGTGCAGGGCACACAGTACTTGCGTGTTTCGCCATTGCCGGTTGGCCGCGGATATTCGTATACATTCCCTGATCAGCAGAATGGTGCTGCACAGGTGTTGTCGAATTTTGCGTTTGACGTGATTGCGGACACCGGATTTGCAACTGGCTGGAACCCATTCAACATTGAAGTTCAAGTTCGATACTTGGGCGCAACGGTTCGCACATATTCCGGCCTTGCACTTGAAGCGACGCGATCAGTTCCGGTACCAGGACAGCAGGGTGTGGGAACGTACAATTTTGTCGGATCAGCCGCGCAGCCGATCTTCGATGAAATTCAGGTTATCACAAGGAATGCTGGCGGAAATATTCCATACCGCGTAGACAATCTGGTCGGGGTGGTTGCCCCCACAACGTATGCCACGTGGATCGATGGGATTTCCAAACAAGGCGTGATGATCACGTTGTCTGGACCGGTTGGAGCCTCGGCAACGGTGTTTACGCTCGATGATCTCGAAGCACGTGGAACGATTGCGCTGGGAATTCCGTTAGGTGGAACGATTCCGATCGTTGGCGGTTCGGCTACCGGCTTGCCTGATTTTAATCGCGGCATTGGAGCGATCAGAGTCACCGGCTCAGATGCTCGAACATCGCTTTTGGTGTCAGGGGTTATCATTGAAACTGCAGAAGAGCGTCCTGCGGATGCGATATTTGGTGAAGGGAACTTCTGGGCGAAACACCCGGATAATTGGTCAGGAACGGCAGGAGCGTTTGAAGGCGGGCGGTTCGGATATGACGTCACCAATGACGAAGCGCGGCTTGTCCATGGCCTGAATGACGGCCCTGGCTCATTCCTCCTTGGTTCTCCGTTTGTGCGAGATACATCCAGCGCGTTTGCGTTTAACGCTGATGGCAATGCTGCTGCGATTCCAGTTGTAACCGGGTTTACACGTTCAAATCAGGGTATTTTCGTTGAAGGCTCGATCGGCGTCATTACGATTGACGGTATCGTTTATGGTTCAAGCCATATTGAAGGATTTGTCAACAAGCTCAATGTCGGGCAGTTGATGGGAAGCCTCACTGTTGATGGAGATGCAGGCGCGATCGTGATTGGTGGCGATGCCGGTCGTTGGTCGCCTGATGAGGCGGTGGGTGGAACGGACCATAAGACCGGTGGACAGATTCTCATTGGGCGCACGTTGGGTGAATTGAAAATCGGCGGGCGCAATGGGCTGGATATTACGATTATTGGAGATATCAATTCTCCGACGACTCGGCCACCTCGCAACATTGAAACATATGTTGAAGTGGAGTATTTGCTCGGCGTTGATCCGGCAAACGGGGTTCCAAATGCATACGCAACGAACCACGCAAACACAGCAACGGCGGCGAATACCGACCCCGATCTGCCGTTCCAATTGCCGCGGCATAAGAATTATTACGGCACCGGCGGCGATCGAAATGATCAGGTCTTGCATGCCGAGTGGATTGGAAACTCCGGCTCTTCAGTGAGACTCAAAGGCGATCTCTCCGGTCGGGATCCAGCGGATGATGGGGAGGACACAAACGATATGTTTGCGTTCCTTTCAGATGGCACTACGCCGATTTCCATCGAAGCCTCATCAAACAATGCACGTCGTAATGTGCTGATGCGCGTGATGGATGAGTTTGGGCGCACCCTTGCTGCGCCACAGTATTCTCCGACAGATCAGCTTAGTTCGAGATTGACGTACACCCCAGACAAACCTGGTGTGTACTACATCTGTGTCACCGATCCGCAGGCTGGCGATGATGGATTCGACATTCTTCCATCAGGTTACACATTGCTTGTTTCCGGAATGATGCCCTCGACTGTTGGTGCAATTTCGATCGCAGGTTCAAACGGCGGAGCGGGTCGGAGCGGCGGCAACAACAGCCTTCGTACCAGCATCAATGTTCTCTCCGGCTCAGTGGGTGCGATTCGAGTTGGTACAGGGCTTTCTACGGGCGGCGGCTTCCAGTCGATAGATGAAATCGTCAATTACGTCGACAAACCCGATCCGGCCACGCGTGCACCAGAAGATGATCTCTACGATGTTCGCGGCAGTTCGTACTCAATCGCGGGCAACCTCGGCGCGTTTATCGCTGGTTCAGACATTTGGGACAATTCTGCAAACGCGCAGACCGCGGTAGAACTGTTTGTCAATGGCGATCTTGGAGAGTTGATTACCGGCCTCAACCCCCTTGCAGGCGGCACAAGTCCAAACGAGGGCGATGTCAACTTCCTCAACTTGCGTGTTGGCGGTCGCATTGGCAATGTGAATATCCGTGGCGGCATCGGCATGGACCAGGATTACATTCCCGGCACGCGCGACACCGTGCAGTTTGATCCAGCGCGCAATGCCGATGTGGTCATTCAGACCGGCATCAATGGCGGCTCTGGCGATATCGGTATTTTCCGCACTGGCTTCCACCTTATCTCTGGCGCATTGAGCATTCGCACCAGCCCCGGCTCGGTTATTGGCGGATTGCTCTTCAGCCAAGATGTGTATAACGATGCGGGTGCTCGCACCGGTCTTTACAACTACGGCTTCTTCACCGGCGATCGCGGCGTGTATCTCAATACCGGCGCTGGCTCGGATATCCGCTTCATTGATTTCCCCAGACTCTCACAGATTTCCGGCAACGATGTGTTCACACCCATCCGCGCTGGCACTCCGATTGAAATCGTTGATGACAACGGCACGGTCATGCGCATCAGCGTTGAGAATCCCGCCGGAGTTGGCGATACTGGAATCGTTGGTCAGATTCGCTCAATCGCTGTTGATGGTGGACAGGGTTCAGCAATCGGGCAGATCTCGGTGAACCTTATTGGTGGCCGCACATTGCGGGTTGAAGGTGTTGCAACTGGAATCAATCCCAACGCATCACTTGCCCTTGGACGTTTGGTAGTGACCGGTTCAGATGTCAATTCTGCAATCGCATTCACAGGCAACATTCAACTTGATGTGTATCGCATTGACATTGCGGGTGACATGAACACGATCACCAATGACACGCCCGGCGGCGACATTGTGTTCGTTGATACCAATTCTCTGAACTCGATCAATATTGAACACGGCAACCTCGGCAGTACACAAGTCCCGGCGTTTGGTCCACAGAACTGGGGCGCGAATCTTGGCCTGGAATTTGGTGCGGGTGCTGGCGGCATTGGCGGCCCGATCTCGATTCCCAAGGACCTGTTTTATGAATCGATCAACGATTCAGGTTCGCTTTATCGCCTCATCAACGATGATGAAATGTACGGCAATAATGCGGCGTACGCAGAAGATCTCGGCGTGCCGATTCACGACCGCGTCCGCGGCGTAGTGGTCCGCACCGGCAACCTCGGTTCGGTCAATGTCTCGGGCAATATCTATGATGTCTATGTTCCAGGCGGCAGCATCGGCACCGTCATGGCGAATTCAGATTCTGCCGGCGTCGCCGATCACACTCGCTTTGAAGGTATCAGCGGCGTGATTTACGCTGGTGGTGATATTGGCGCGATCGATCCGGGCGATGGAATTGCACCAAGCAAGGACTCACCGTTTGCAAATACCGGCATTGTCGCGCTCGATGACATCGGGCAGATCAACGTCGGCCGTATTCGCGGCGCGATCTTGACCAGCAACATCCTGGGTCTCAACAACGACTCCGCTGAAGATATCGGTGACTTGCTCACCGGAATCATGAACGTCAACGTGACCAACGGCGTGATCAAGGATGCATACTTCGGCTCTGACAATATCGATGGTTGGTGGCACAGCGCGGTCGCGCGTGACGGCATCGTTCACGTTGGACAGGCTGGCCTGTTCACAATTACAGGTACCGATTTCTTCCGCAGCACGATCACAGCGCTCAATATCGGAACGATCGTGATTCAGGATGGTTCCTTTGATGCTTCGCGAATTCTCGCAGGCAATGACATCGGCAGCATTACTGCAACTGGATATCGCAACTCGACATTGCTTGGTGATTCCAACGAAGTTCGTTACAACGAAATTCTCGCCGGGCACAACATCGACAAGATCCTCGCCGGGGCAGCTGGTGGGGCAAGCGGCGGCATCGGTGCACCTCCATCGGTCGATGCAGCAACTTCGGATATTTCTGATCTCACAGTTGAAGCAGGTGGTAGCGTGACCGGCGGCATCGCCGCACGCAATATCACTCGCTCTAAGTTCAGCGTCGCTGTGGCTCTGCCTTCGTTTGCCGCCTCAGGCAGCATTCGAGCAAGTTCGCTCAACGCTGGTTCAGTTACGACAATTACTGCTGGTAAAGACATCGTCTCCTCAGAGATCAATATCTCCGGAAACGCTGAGTCAATCAGTGCGATCGATCGCATCTTCAACAGCTCAATTGCAATTACTGGCCCTGCAGGCCGCTTGAATTCAATTCAGGCTGGCTCGCTGTTTGATGGCGAACTTTCAGTTACCGG
>SXOY01000297.1 GCA_005776545.1 Planctomycetia bacterium
ATGGTGGGGATCGCATCGCCGCAGATCAGCGTGGAATGTTGAAGATCGGGCAGGAGCAGGCCACACATTCCTGGTGTTATTCCTGGGAGCGGGAACAGATCAACACCGTTTGCGAGCGAGTCTGGTGCGGCCTCGAAACGGGCGAGCAATTCGACGTCTCTCTTGAGCATGGAGATCAGTTCATCATCAGGATTGTCGCGTTGCATTTCATCTCTCAGTCGCATGGCGAGCGGCACGCCCAGACTTTCGCGTTCGGCTTGAGAGATCAACCACGAAGCGCTATCAAAGGCCGCAAGTCCGCGGCGGCAATCGGCGTGAAAGCTGGTGAGAAACACATGCGTGATATCGGCGGGACGGAGGTTGGCGCGTTCATGCAGTCGCGCAACGAGCGTTGAAGCGGGCAGACCGGGATTGACAAGAATCCTGGCATCGCGCGAGACGATCAGGGAGGTTGTGGCGTGACCTGTGCGCACCGCATCTCGCTCGCCCCAGAGAGGGTGAGCCGCCATTGCACCGATCGAAATGATTCGCAAGTTTGCCATCACTCATGCTAGCCCCATCGCACTCAGCATCGCTCCAGAACGGTGGGTCCATGTGTGTTGGGATAGCGTGCGTTCTAGGGCGGCTTGTGCCATGTTCGTTCGTGCGGAGTCATCTTGGAGCAGACGCTCTACGATTTCGGCGCCGTCAGAGAGTTCCTGAAATTCTTCGAATTCCTGTCCCGGCCTCAGCAGGTCATCGACATGCGATCTTTTCTTCATGACGCAGACTCGGCCGCTGGCGGAGATTTCAAGCGGTTTGATATTGGAACCTACATCGTCTTGCCAGCGCATGGCGTTAAGCCCGACTCGCCCGCGTGCGTACGCCGCGGCCTGCTCGTGGTGAGGCACGAATCCCAGCGGTGTTGCTCTGCAACCCCAGGCTTCCAGCTCGCCGCTGCCGAACATGGCACAGGAAAACCGGCGCGACATCCAGGAAAACGTGAAGGCTCGTTCGAATCGCTCGACCGACCGGACCAGGTCTGTGGCGGCGATGTAGAGGCGCGGATCTTGCACCAGCATCGCGGCGCCGTGCGCGAAAGAGTTGCTTGCGGATTTGAGGTGTTCGATTCGATCGAGCATCGGTGTGTCGCGCTGAGTGAGTTGCGATGTTAGAAGTTCTCGCAGGAGGTCACGCAGCACCGGTGAACCGCTGGAGAGTTCGTCGAGTTTAGGACCGATTCGATCAGCCAGGTCGCGGCGAACACGCAGCATGTCTGGACTGTCTTTCTCGAGTTCTTCAAGTGCAACGGGCGTCGGTGCGGCATCGCCCGGCCCGGTACCAAAGACGCAGTCGAATTCCGGTGCAGTGTCTCGCGGCGAAAAGACCTGTTCGTTGATTCCGTAGTTCAGCGCGTGAACGTGGCCCATGCCAAAGACATCGCGCATTTCACGGGCTGTTGCACGATTGTTGATGCAGTGGTGCATCGAAGCTCCACGCAATACGCTGGTGCCCAGTGAAGCGCGGATGGCACCATCGTGTGCCCAGTGCGGCGCATCAAGCCAATACAACATGTGCGGCAACCCGATCGCCTCAAAAACGTTGATGGCTTTCCCATCCACGGTTGGATTGAGGAATGTCATGAGGGAATTTGCCCACATTCCGATCGCCGCATCGATGCGATTGGTTTTGCAGGTGTCGATGAGCAGTTGGGTCATGTGCCCTTTAAGCCGCTCGCTCGCGGCTTTTTCGGCCTGGTACATCTGCCACAGTGGACCAAGTTCGAAAACAATTGCGGTGTGGCCCGCTCGCTCGAAGCCCGCGATGAGATCCTGGAAAATCCAGCGCGAATTTGTTCCGGGTTGAAGCAGGAAGAGGATTCGGCGGGGGACATTCATGCTCTCACAATACCCGGCAATCTCGCCGCTCGCCTCCCTAGGATTGCAGAGTGCCGGACCGCCCAGACACCATCCCCCGCCAAACTCCGCCAGTACAGGTTGATCCGCTTGTTCATCCATATGCAAGCGAAACAACGCTGGTAGCAGCTCTCAAGAATGGCAATGCACTTGCGTTTGAGTTTCTCGTTCGTGAAAATTCTCCCAGATTGCTCATGGTGGCCCGCCGCTTTCTTCCGGTTGAAAGCGATGCACTGGATGCGTTGCAGGATGCGTTTCTTTCGGCGTTTAAGGCCATGCCCGGCTTTGATGCAAACTCCAAGCTCTCGACGTGGCTTCACCGAATTGTCGTGAATGCGTGTTTGATGAAGCTGCGTTCTCGGTCCAGACGACCTGAAACTCAGCTTGATCCGATGCTGCCAGTTCTTGAACCCAAACACACGTATGCGTCACACGAGGACTCGTCAGCGCTGGCAGAGACTGCTGAGCGTGCGTTGTATCGCAAAGAGACCAAAGAACTGGTTCGATCCACAATTGCCGAACTTCCTGAGGCGTACCGAACCGTCCTGTTACTTCGCGACATCGAAGAGTTTGATACGCAGCAGGTTGCGCTCATGCTTGAAGTTTCGGAGGGGGCTGTGAAGACCCGCTTGCACCGCGCTCGATTGGCCTTGCGTGAGCTGCTGCTGGAACGCCTTGGTTCAGATTCGCCACTCGCACAAGAAAGGAAGCTCGAAACATGAAATGCAAAGAACTTGTCGACTTCCTGACAGAGTATCAGGAAGGCAAACTTCCAATTCATAAACGGCTTTTCTTTGAGTTCCATCTCAAGCTCTGCCCACCTTGCAAGGAGTTTCTTGAGACCTATCGCGCCAGCATCAAGCTGGGGAAAAAGTGCTGTTGCCACAGCGAAGAGATACCGCCTTCGGTCCCGGAAGAGTTCATTCAGGCAGTATTGAAGGCCTCGAAGGCGACACCGTGCGATACGCCGGATTCAAAGACAGAGGTTCATTAGCGTCGCGGCGTATTTCTGTTCACTTGCCAGACTACCCGGGTGTGGCTAAAAATCCAACCGATTGCAGGCGGCGCTTGAGTGGCGGAACTTCTGTTTCGCCGCATCACCATGTTGCCACCGCTCGGCAATTGGTCCGATAACTAACTTTCCATCGTTCTTTCTTGTCCGGTAGACTGGTTAGCACATTGTTTGTAGTATCACCCCCTCTGGCGAGCTTCAGTTTGCCGGAACCTCGGGAGCCTTTCGCATGATTGAACTCAAACAGCTTCGCAAAGAATTTGGATCCATCGTTGCGGTCGAGGGTGTCACGCTCTCGGTTGCCAAAGGTGAGGTCCTTGGATTCCTCGGGCCAAACGGCGCGGGGAAGTCCACCACTATGAAGATGATCACGGGGTTTCTCACCCCCACCCGCGGCACGGCAACTGTCTGTGGCCATGATGTACTTCAAGATCCCATCGCAGTGAAGTCGGCGATTGGCTATCTGCCTGAAGGCGCGCCGTTGTATCCGGACATGACGCCGCATTCGTTTTTGAATTTCATCGCACAGACACGCCAGCTCTCTGGCGATGTCGCTCGCGATCGAATCGCGTTTGCAATCGATCGACTTCAACTCAAGGGAGTCGTGCATCAGCCTATCGAGACGTTGTCGAAGGGATTCAAGCGCCGCGTTGGTTTCGCGCAGGCAATCCTGCACGATCCGCCAGTCCTTATTCTTGACGAGCCGACTGACGGCCTTGATCCAAATCAGAAGCACCAGGTCCGCCAGCTCATTCACGAAATCGCCAAAGACAAGTGCATTATTCTTTCGACACACATCCTTGAAGAAGTCGATGCTGTGTGTACCCGAGTCGCGATCATTGCCAAAGGCCGCGTTGTTGCGGATGAGACACCAGAAAAACTCGTTGCTCGTTCCAAGTATCACAACTCGGTCAGCCTCAAGCTTCGCCCCGCGCCCGGGACCATGGTCTTTGATGAGCTTCGCAAGGTCGCTGGCGTGTTTGATGTCGAAGATTGCGGCACAAGCGATGGTCTTGTGTCGTGTATCGTCTTGCCTAAATCTGGTAAGTCGATTTTGAGCGATGTCTCACAGTTGGTTCGCGTCAAGGGGTGGGAAGTGAAGCAGATGCACGTTGAACCTGGCCGCCTTGATGAGGTTTTCCGCGATGTTACTGCAGTTACGAAAGGAGGAGCATAACTCATGAGTAGCGCACTGAAAGGGACACTCCCCGTCTTCAAACGCGAACTTGCTGGCTATTTCGCCACACCAGTCGCGTACGTCTTCATTGTCATCTTCCTGCTGCTTACGGGAATTTTCACGTGGCAGCTTGGTCGGTTCTTTGATGCAGGTCAGGCAAGCCTCCGCGGTTTCTTTGATTGGCATCCCTGGCTCTACCTCTTTCTCATTCCCGCAGTCAGCATGAGACTCTGGGCTGAAGAGCGCAGAGGCGGAACACTCGAATTGCTGCTCACGCTTCCGATCTCACTTCCCGGCGCGGTGCTGGGCAAGTTTCTCGCGGCGTGGTCGTTCACCGCGGTCGCGCTCGTGCTCACATTCCCAATGTGGATCACCGTGAACTTCCTGGGCAATCCGGACAACGGTGTCGTGCTGGCTCAATATATCGGCAGCCTGCTTATGGCTGGCGGCTTTCTGGCGATCGGTCAATGCATGAGCGCGACCAGCAAGTCGCAGGTCATCGCGTTCGTGATCTCAGTCGTCGTCTGCTTTGTCTTCCTGTTGATCGGGTTTGAGCCTGTGCTGGTTTTCTTCCGCTCTTGGACACCAGACTACATCACCGAAGCACTCGCGAGTTTCAGTTTCATCACGCGATTCGATTCCATTTCCAAGGGCGTGATCGATATCCGCGACTTTGTCTACTTCCTCACGCTGATCGCCGCATTCCTCACCATCAACACCATTCTCATCGAAGCCAAAAAGAGCTGAACGGAGCAACACATGAATCGTCAGTTTACAGCACTCATTTCAGTCCTCGTGCTTGTCGCGCTCTTTCTGGGCGTCAACATCATTTCATCACGATTGCTCACTTCGACGCGCATCGATCTGACCGAAGACAGGCTTTACACGCTGTCTCAAGGCTCTAAGACCATCGCCGCCAATTTGCAGGAACCTGTTACGCTCACGCTGTATTTCTCGAATAAGGCGGCACAGGGCGCAGAACCTGTTGCTTCCTACGGCAAGCGAGTCGAAGAACTGCTGAGAGAATTCGAGCGAAACAGCGGCGGCAAAATTACCGTCAACGTCATCGACCCGGTCGCTGACTCTGAAGATGAGACCAAAGCGAATGCATCCGGACTTCAACCCATGGGTGGCGCACGCGAACCGGTGTACCTGGGCATTCTCGGCACAAACACGCTTGATGCGAGTGATGTGTTGCCCGCGCTCGACCCGCGCGAAGAACGCTTTCTTGAATACAAAGTCTCCAAGCTCATCTATTCGCTCAATGTTTCAAAGAAGCCAGTCATCGGCCTCATGACGCCGCTCCCGATCAATCAGGCGTACAAGATGAACCCGCAGACCGGACAACCCGAGCCGGCTCGGGTGGCACAGGTCCTGGTTGAACTTCGTGCACTCTTTGAGATTCGCGATATCCCGCTTACATCGTCTGAGATTCCCAAAGACATCAACGTCCTCATGGTTGTTCACCCCAAAGACTTCTCCGATTCGGCACTCTTTGCGATCGATCAGTATGTCCTGGGTGGCGGCAAGCTCTTCGCACTCGTCGATCCATATTGCGAAGCAGACATGCCCGCCAACGCTCGAAATGAAATGGAAGCCATGATGGCCCGCCACGATTCGAGTTTGAACAAGCTCTTTCACGCCTGGGGCGTTGAGATCATCGAGGGCAAACTCGCCACCGATATCTCTCGCGCTGTTCCGATCAGTACCGGCGCAACACGCGAAGGTGTTCCCTATGTCGCGTGGATGGACATGCACCCGGACAAAGATGCTCCACTCAAAGGTGATTTCTCCACGACCGATGTTCTTACCA
>SXOY01000298.1 GCA_005776545.1 Planctomycetia bacterium
ACTAGTCGCACCGGTTCAGGAATCCACCACCCAACCAGTTGCAGAGTTCGCGGCAAGCCCCGAAGAAGTTGCCGACACGCTCGAATCAGCGGTTGGCGAAATGATGGCAGATGCCAACGCTGCTTTGGCCGCCGCCGAAAACGAGCCAGTTGCCGCGACACCTGAACCAGCTCCACCTGTGTCAGCCCCGAACGTACCTGCCAGCAAACCGGAACCAGTCGAGCCAGTTGCTCAGGCGCCGCGCACAGATTCACCTGTATAAGCGGCATCCGTCGAAGATCTGGATTCTCAGCTTGCATCGTTGACCGAGCAACTTCTGAGCGAACCGACTCCCAGTGTCGGAACGGTCGCGGCAGTGGCTGCAACTCCAGCACCGGCTCCATCGCGACCTGCGACTGCCGCAGTCTCACCCACTCGCACGGCCACACCAACCGCTGCTCCCACATCGAAGGAATCAACCGCTGCCTCAAAGAGTGCGCCCGCAGCAGTGACGAGCAAGATGGCGACTGCGACAGCGCTTGTGAAATCGGCGCCAACGCAGCTTGTTTCGCTTTCACCACTGTTGTTGAAAGTTCTCAGCCCGCTTTCGGCCCCATTGAATAAGTACCCGAAGGTCGTACGCGATACGCTCGGCTGGGTTTCGCTGATTACGCTTTTCTGGGCAGGGACCATCTGGGCATACTTGCTTTTCTTCCATAAACCGGTCGAGGCAGATATTCCTCATTCAGCGCCGCATATCGCAGGCGACACAGCCAAATCTGAACATGGCGGCAGCGATCATGGCAAGAGCGGTCATGAGGCCAAGGGCGAGACCTCTGGCAAACATGATTCGAACGCCGCAGGACACGGCGAACCAGCGAAAAAGGCTCACGCGGCGGCGGATGAGCACGCCGAAGCAACGCACCCGGAAGAACCGCACAAAGCCCCCGATGAGCATGGCGGCCACTGATTCGCTGCTGGCGTGTTCCTACCATCGCCCGACTTAATCTGGAGCAGCTATGAAGATCCACGAATATCAGGGACGCGAACTACTTTCCACCTACGGCATTTCCGTGCCTCAGGGCAAAATGATCACCGCCGCGGCAGATGCCGCAAGCGCCTATCGAGAGGCCAGTGGCGGAATTGCTGGCGGGCTGGTGGTAGTCAAGGCACAGGTTCATGCAGGCGGTCGCGGCAAGGCTGGATTTGTGAAACTCGTGCGGAGCGCCGAAGAAGCGACCGCCGCGGCAACATTCATGCTCAGCAATCGCATGAAGAGTCCGCAGACACCAGCAGAAGGGCTGCAAGTCACACGACTGCTCATCGCAAATGGTGTTGATATCGCCGATCGCGCCGGCGGCGGCAAGGAAGAGTTCTACCTGGCAATCACACTCGATCGCGCTACACGGCGCAATGTGCTTATCGCATCGCGCGAAGGTGGTGTGGAGATTGAACAAATTGCACACGATCGCCCCGAAGCAATCGTCAAAGAGCGATTGCATCCAACTGCGGGGCTTTTCCCCAGTGCCGCCCGAAAAGTGGCATTCAATCTTGGTTTCAAAGGAAAACAGATTGGCCAAGCCGCGGACATCATGATGAAACTCGCGAAGCTGTACGTTGAGAAAGACTGTTCACTTGCCGAAATTAACCCTCTGGTCATCACACCAAAGAGCGAGAAGTTTCCTGATGGCCAGGTGATTGCGATCGACGCGAAGTTCAATTTTGATGACAATGGCCTGTTCCGTCACCCGGAATTGACCAGCATGGCAGACAATACCGAGGAAAACCCCGCAGAATTGCGAGCACAACAGTTCGGACTTTCATATGTCGCGCTCGACGGCAACATCGGTTGCCTGGTCAATGGTGTGGGCCTGGCGATGGCGACCATGGACATCATTAAATTGCATGGCGGAGAACCCGCGAATTTTCTTGATGTTGGCGGCTCGGCCACCGAAGAGGCCGTCACTGAGGCCTTTGGAATTATTCTCTCGGATCCCAAATGCAAAGGGGTCATGGTCAATATCTTCGGCGGCATCATGCGGTGCGATGTGATTGCACAGGGAATTGTCAACGCCGCAAGCAAGTTCAAGAACTCAGACAACTCGATTGGTTTCAAAGTGCCACTGGTTGTCAGACTCGAGGGGACCAACGTTCAGGCAGGTCGCAAGTTGCTGGAAGAGGCTAAGAGCAAGATTCCAACCATGCAGGCCGCGACAGATCTGTCAGATGCCGCCAAGAAAGTATGTTCAGCGGTCGGAGTGTGAGATCACACAATCGAAATGCAAAAGGCCGCAGCACATAGGTACTGCGACCTTCGTTGTTTTTGGTTGCAATCCTGGTTGCGAATCAGGCGGCCTTAGGGCCATCGCTGCCGCGCGATATAAACGGGCTGAAAAGCTCATCATTCTGACGTGAAGCCTCTGCCATCAATTCGTCCACGCGGGCAAATGCTCGCTCAACGTTTTCAACAGAATCAACTTCATCCTCCTCGCGAGCGCGAGTAGCGCGGTTGTTCATCAATTGACGAACCGCATTGACGGGAAAGGGGAGCGGATCCAGCTCCTCCCGCATGTCCGCCGGGTGTAATCTCACAAGTCGCATAACGTGTCCTTCCTTAGACTCGCCGCCTGATCAGGTCCCAAAGGCTCCGACCGGCGAAAGACTATCAATAAGTCCTATCGACGAGCGATCGAAGCGGCTTGGGCCAACCTCCAACTTCACTGCACTTTGGCCGCCGAACCATTGACAGGACCGGCAGAACAGGCACAGTTTCTCGAAAATGGCAACTCCACCGATTTCCGAGAACCAAATCGAGCCGTACAAAGACCCGTTGATAGCTTCCATATCGGCGGGTCTGGTCCGAACTTCAATTTTTGTAGGGGGGTCAAATAACTTAGTTTCTGGTCCGATAAATAAATGCGCACTTACGACGTGGATTTCGCCGTCGATCCAACTTTGATCTCGGTTCCAGTTCGCAAACGGGCAATGTTTGCGCGATGTGCCGCAATGACAACCAGTGCAAGCAACAACGCAATCAGGATGAACGGCCAGCCAATCAATATGGCCCGAATCGGGTCATGGTTTGGCTCCCACACAACATACCCGATCACAGCGTAAATCGGGAGCATGGCGGCACCGATGATCGAGCCCATACTGACATAGCGGGTCTGCCATACCACAAAGAGCCAGGTAAAAAACACGGTTGCCATCGGAAGTGTCAGCGCGGGCCAGAAACCCAGGCACACCCCAAGCGATGTCGCGACGCCTTTGCCGCCTTTGAAACGAAGCCAGGGGCAAAAAATGTGTCCAAGCACCGCGGCAATACCCACACCCAGCCAACTCAATGAGACCGCGACAGGCAACTCGCGCGTTCCAATTGCGTGGACCAACGACCCAGAAACAACAACCGGAACAAACCCTTTGAGTGCATCAAAGACCATGCACCCGATTCCCCACGTTCGGCCCAAAACACGCCCGACATTGGTTGCCCCAATGTTGCCGGAACCCTGGGAACGGATATCAACGCCGCGAAATCTGGCGACGATGAGTCCGGTCGGGATCGATCCGGCGAAGAAGGCGAGGATGTACATCCACCAGGGAACCATGTGGAGAGATAATACAAAGTATCGGAAGGGCCTGCACGCGAAATATCAGGCTTTGACCTTGAGAACCACCATAGTCTCGTCATCGGCCCGAGTGGTAAGGCCGGTGAAGCGGCGAAGTTCCCATTGAATGAGGTCAACCAGGCGCTGAGCACCGGCATCAGGCTCAGTATTCAGAATTCGAAGTACCGAAGTACGAAGTCGAGCGCGGCCGAATCGGTCACCTGTGAAATTGCGAGCATCGGTGATGCCGTCGGTGTAGTTCACCAGAACATCGCCGGGGTGCAGGTCATAAATGCCGCGTTGATAGCGCTGATGAGAATCAACTCCGACAGCCATCCCCCCCACGCCAAGCTCATCGACATCCGAATCAACAATCTGCCGGCGGGTTCCATCGGGCTGAGGAGGGCGAACCCGGATGATCAGCGGAGGCTCGTGACCAGCCGAGCAATAGGTGAGCCGCAGTTTGAGCGGATCTATGACACCATACCACACGGTCGCAAATTCGCTGGCGTGCGTGTCGCGGCACATGGCGGTATTAACACGGGCCATGACTTCATCAATGTCGTAAAGGTCTTGGACAAATGCGCGAAGTGATGCACGCACGCCGGACATGAGCAATGCCGCGGCAACGCCCTTTCCTGAGACATCGCCGATCGCGATTCCCAAGTGACCGTTGATCTCAAACGTATCGTAGAAATCGCCGCCAAGTTCGAGCGAGGGCGTGTATTTGGCCGCGACATCAAGCCGCGGCAGCGTTGGAGCAACACGCGGCAACATGCGACGCTGCACATCGGCGGCGAGGGCAAGCTGTCGTTGTGCTCGGCGTTCTTCCTCTTGAAAACGCATGAGGCGAGATTGCTCGATCGCAACCGCCGCTTGCTCGGCGATTGATTTGAGAAGACGTTTCTCCTGCTCGGTAAATGAACGCTGCACCTTTGAGTAGAGACGAATGACACCAATGGGATGATTCTGAAAGATCAATCCCGCATTGATGGCGGCGGCAAGTCCCTCGGATCGTGCACGATCGACGATGAGCACACGCGCATCATTGAGAAGATCGCTCGATGTGACGATTTCGCCTTTGAGCGCGAGAGAATCAAATATCCGGTCTTTGCTGACTGGTAGCGTGCAACGAAGCCATTCACTGGAAAGTCCGCGCCAGGCAATGTGCTTGAGATCAGCCTCATCGGTAGAGAGGATTCCATCTGCATCTTCTTTGAGCAGAACGATGTTGCCAGCATCCAGCCCAAGAACATCGAGTGCCGAGTCGAGCGCCATCGACATGATTCGATCGACGCTGTCCGCGCGAGAGAGCATGGCGTTGAGTTTGTGCAGTGCCGACAACTCGCGAACGCGGTCCTTCAGTTCGCTCTCAAACCCAATCAGTTCTGCTGAAGCGCGACTCAGAAGTTCGACCACTCGATGAAGTCCCGCTCGCGCATCGGTGGTCAAGAGCGGCTCGCCAGAACGAATAACCAGTGATCCGATCTGGTTTGCACCCAGCACCAGCGGGAAGTAACTCGCGTTGGGATCGCTTCCCTGTCCATCTTCAAATGCCTGCCAACACGTGCCGCCACCATGTGCGGGCTTAATCAGCCGACCCTTGGAATCGCGCAGTTCGACCGGAACGCCAGTGAGCCGAGTGAGTTCACTGACAAGAGATGCAAGCGAACCATCGGTCATGAAGTCGGTGACGCAAGGCTCAGACTCAGTTTTTCCAACGATCAGTTCGGGCGTATTACTGCCCGATGCAATGACCTGTACAGGCTGCATTGGTGCGATTGGCGTGTTGATTGGGTTTATTGACATTGGCTGGTTAGATCGTTGACCTGGCAAGTGCGGAAGTCGCCTTTGGGCACAAAAGAAACGAACAAATTACTATCAACTTAAAGTGTTTTATAGAACAAACATGCGATTTCTATCTGTGTCACCTCGACTATTTGTTATCGGGCGCTCCAGATAACATTTAGCAGCTCAACCAATTTTGTCTCAGCCTGAGCGTCGGACGAATCAACTGGAAACGTCGCGAGATTGGCTTCCAGGTATGCCAGACCCGCCGCGAGATCGGCCTTTCCTTCATCGCCAGATTGGCGGCCCAGATATGCCAAAACCAGCGCGGTATCTCGCGATGGAGCATCTGCCAGTTGGGTCCGCAGTTTTTCACGCAAACTATCAACTCGACCCTTTCCTCCCATCAGGGAAAGGTCGTACGTCATACCCAGGACTTCAGGATGCTCCGTGATCAGGCGGCACAAGTTCACACTTGCCGAGACTTTCATGCCTGCGCCAATCTGCGAATGAAGCCGCCCCACCATTGCTGACAGGTCACCGATCCGCGAATTCAACGCAAGCGCGTATCGCTCTTCTGCATCAAAGAACCGATTAGCTTTCAAAAGCGTTTCGCCTTCGGTCATGAAGTTGTTGTAGAGGTCAGCAGGTGCTGGAACTTTCAACACTGGGATAAGCGTGTCGGTCTTTGCCCCAGCATCCTTGATTGCCGCGAGCGTGTTGCGATCTAACTTCGGCACCGCGGCGGGAATTGCCGTCTTCACTTCGGCAGCCGGAACTTTTTTCACCAAGTCCCTGGCTGATTTGCGCGGCGCGAGTACATTTCGGATTTCGGCAAGTCGCTCATCAATTGCACTCAACGGGTCCACTGCCACTGGCTCGGTTGGAAGCGTTGAATCGGCTGGCTTATCGACC
>SXOY01000299.1 GCA_005776545.1 Planctomycetia bacterium
ACGTGACCGACGATCAGGAGCAAAGACATTGCCGGGTTCAGTTTTTCGTGCCGGTTGGGACCACCCAACTGGTTCTCAACAAAATACTCAGGCTTGTTCATCTTGCCGCAGTCGTGGTAGAGGGCACCGACATAGGTAAGCAAGCTGTCAGCTTTGATGGCTTCCGCCGCCGCTTCGGCGATTGATGCGACATTGAGCGAGTGGTTGTATGTGCCCGGCGCACGAATCTGAAGCTCGCGAAGCAGTGGTTGCTTGGGATCGCGAAGTTCGATCAACGTCATGGATGTGACAACATCGAACCCGCGCTCGATGAGTGGAAGGATAAAGAGCGTCACGCCGCCGAGTACGAGCATGGCCAGGCATACCCAGCCCGCATCGGTACACAACTGCATGAGACCAAAGGTGCTGATGGGCCGTTCAATCAGGCCCACCAGGACAGTCACAATTCCCACCACCAGGCTGATCGTTACCGACATGCGAATGACCGATGTGCGATCGCGGACCTCTCGAAGCTGCCAGATCGCGGTCGCGACACCGGCGATGATACATGCGAACGCGCCGGCATCTTGATCCAGAGCAATGCACACCAGCAGTCCGTGCAAAACACCAAATGCAAGCCCGACTCGTTGCTCATACCCGATGGCCACCACGATGGCGGCGAAAACAGTCGGAGCGACGACCGAAATTGGAGCGAGTGCAGGGTTGGCAACCGTGAGAATAACGGCTAGAAATAACAAGCACGCGAGCATCGCAGCCATCCCCAACATTCGTGCACCATCGCGGCGGAGACGTGGTACAAAAAGTGCCGCGTATGCAGCGATTGCTAGCGCAATACCACCTACAAGAACGCTCAGGCCGACAGCCCTCAGCGCCCGCTTCTTGAAATCAAGTCTGCTTTCATGTTCCAGGATCTCCGCGCGATAGAGATCGAGCTGTGCCTGCGTGAGTACATCGCCAGCCTTAAAGATGACTTGCCCAGCTGGATTGGTGCGGAAGACCTGCCCGACTCGCTCCGCTGCGGTATTCTGGTCCAGCAGCGTCGCGGCATCATCAAAGCGGAATGTTGGTTTTGCGTTTGTTGTGAGGAACGACACAACGGCGTCTCGGACCGGCGGCATGAATCCGGCATCGCGTGCGATGATTGTGGCAAATTCCAGCAATCGGGCGGCGTCGTCCACGTTGACAAGTTCGCCGCGGGGAACGGGGAAAGTGCGATGGTCACCGATGGCAAGGCGGACGCGGCTATGCCGCCCTTCTTGTGTGGATTTCTGCCATGTATCAAAATTCAGGAGCGGGCGAGATTCGAGTTGCGTGATAACGGCTTCGACCTTGGCCTTCCAGGTGTCAGTGGTATCAGCGCCGTTCATTTCACTTTGCAGCGCAATGAGCTGATCGTGAGTGAGTTGAAATTTTTCGCGTACCGATTCGTCAAGCGATGAAAGTTCCGGAACGCCGGCGACAGTGATAGGGAGGTTGTCGAGACTGCCGCGGACTTCATCAATTCGATTGGTGTCGGCCACGTATACGCGCGGTGTCTGTGCTTTTGCGGTTTCGCGTGCCTGCTCGGTGGCGGCGAGATCGATACTCATGATTTGAGAGCGCACGATCTGGGTATGCGTCATCACGCGACCGACGGCGACAAGTGGGCGTTGACGCGACCAGTTGGCGATGAAAGTGCAGACAATTGCAAAAGCGATTCCAACGATGACCGCAACTACAAGTTGTTGCGAACTCATTGCCACAAAGAGGCGACCGATCCAGCCCAGCGGGCCGCCCTCGAGCCAGCGGCGAGCACGAATACCTTCTGCGAGGTCACCGACGCGAGATGGAACATCTTTCTGTGACACTAGCGGTTGTGCTCCGGTTGATCTGGATCAAAGGTCTGAGGTAATCGCGGTTTTTCTTCGTACGCCTCGATGATGCGTTGGACGATCGGGTGCCGCACAACATCTTGTTTTTCGAGTTGGATGATGGCGATTCCGCGGGTATCACGCAGCCGATGTGCGGCATCAATCAGGCCGCAATCTCTGGGATTATCAAGGTCAATCTGCGTCACATCGCCAGTCACGATCATCTTAGAGCCATGTCCTAGACGTGTGAGAAACATTTTCATCTGCGACTTGGTGCTGTTCTGGGCTTCGTCAAGAATAATGCAGGCGTTGTTAAGGGTGCGGCCTCGCATATATGCAAGGGGTACGACTTCGATCACATCGTTTTCCATAAAACGCTGGATGGTTGCAAAGTCCATCATGTCATTGAGGCCATCGAGCAGGGGGCGGAGATACGGGTTGACTTTTGCCTGCAGGTCGCCGGGCAGGAATCCAAGTTTCTCGCCCGCTTCAACTGCTGGGCGCACGAGTATGACTTTCGCAACTCGATCAGTCTTCAGCAGATGCACCGCGGCAGCAACCGCCAGATAGGTTTTCCCAGTGCCCGCCGGTCCGATCGCAAAGATCACATCGTGATCTCGAATCGCCTGCATGTACAGCTCTTGGTTCGCGCTCCGCGGTTTGATAGCGCGGCCACCGGAATAGACGTTGAGCGAGCCATCCCAGTGACCAGTCTGGCGTTCCTGCGAAATCTCCGGCATCGCGGCCTGCTCGCGTTCGACACGTGAAGATTCTTCTGTGATGAGTTCCAGAACTTCTGAGCGCTCAAGTTCGCGATTGGCATCGGCAGTAACCGTGAGTCGAGACAGAACGTTGCGAGCGGTGACGACTGCTGCTCGCTCGCCTTTCACCATGACCATGCCATCACGTGCGATGATCGCCACGCCAAGAGACTCGCGGATC
>SXOY01000300.1 GCA_005776545.1 Planctomycetia bacterium
ACCATCATTTTTCCAAAATTAACAAGGCAATTCTCGCGAAACTCCAACTTGTGAGCCATCGCCAGGCAATTCGCGGCCGACAGCCAAAGACCTTCATCAATTGGGAGCGGAATCTGACGCACTTGGGAGGCACTCAACTTGATCGCATCGATCGAAAGCCCCGCCCCTCCAAAATGCGCTACCGCCCACAAACACGCTACCGGCGATGCTACAGCAGCCGCAATTTTTCCAAGCCGCTCGGAGTCGCATTTCCCCCACACTCCTTGAGGAGTCAGCGTAATCACTGGAGTCACTGGCAAACACTCTCCGGCTTCATCAATCACCACTTCAATCACACGTGTTTGCGTCGCGAGCATTACCTTTGGAGCGCAACGTTTCTCCAGTCGCCGTTTCGCGGTCGTGTCGCTCTTGATTTTTGTCAGATTCGCAACCGGCTTCAGATACTGCCGCTTATGGATTCGAACGGGAACTTCACCCCACATGTTGTGTGCCAAGTCAATCGTTCCAGAGGTGATGATCTTTCGCTTAACCGGCGTTTTCGTCGCATCTGAAATACACCCCTTCAGCGCGTAGTACTCATCACGAAAATCGGCGGTGCAATGTGCAATTTCTCCGAGTGTCTTTTCGCCGCTGAGCTTTGCCGCTATTCTCGCAGCAGCAGGCGCGAGCACGCTTCCCCATGTCGCGGCGTCTTTTGCAATCGGCACCTTGCCAAGTGATTCAAACCCTGCACCGCGAAATATCGAACTTTCCGCAATGGCTCCATCGACCACCAACACCGGCGCACACACGCGGACTCCTGCGGAAAACAACGCCTCATTCGCAAACCACACGCTTTTCAACCCAGCTCTCTGCATCAATCCGGCACGAATCGCTCCTGCATCTCTCGCGGCGAGTAGCGAGATTGGTTGCACCATCGAAAGCGTGCCACCGGGCTTGCACATACTTAGCCCACCAAGCAGGAACACAAACGCCGTATCCGCATACGTGAGCGACACGTCTGCGAACTTCCTGCTGATCGCGGCCGCATCAGACCTGCTCCGCGTCGTGGATGTTCGCAACTGATTCAAAAACGGCGGATTCCCAATCACCAAATCGACTTTCTCACCTCGGCTCCGATTGGCAGCAAACCGTTTCAGCGAATCGCCAACTTCAAATCCACATTTTCCTGCCGCTCCCTGCGCGTGCGCCATTGACCTTGCCAATGAGATCGCTGATCGATCAACATCTGTTCCGTAAATGCAACGCGACAGCACTACCGGCATCATCTGCTCAGTATCGCACGCTGAGACCTCCGCAGCGGCTGATGCAATTCGCTTCGCTGCAGCAAACAGGAAATTCCCTGTTCCACATGCAGGATCAGCTACGCGCAAATTCAAGAGTGCCTCAAGCGGATTGTCCGTTTTAGCTACCCGTTCAAGAATCGGAGCGAGAGTCAAGTCAAGAAGGCCTTCTACTACTGCCTGGGGTGTGTAAAACACGCCGCGATGTGATCGATTTTGCGAACTTAGTGCCAATGCGTGTTCATACACCGCGCCGACCCAGGAGATTGAAGGCAGTTCTCCTGCCAGCGATGTTCTTAGTTCGTCGGCAATCACCCGATGAGATGGTTGAATCTGTTGGGGTCGATACAGAACCTCAATCGCGACTTTCGCCACATTCAGCGGCGAGCACTTGGGCGAAATCCGTCGCACCGCTTGAATCGATCGTGCAATTTCAGCGTACTGAATCGCCATTTATTTCGCCGGAGGCACAGGTGCCGGAGCCTGCGGCTGGCTGGCTCGAATCTCCGCCGCCATTTTCGCAAATTCTTCTGATTGTTCTAGATTTCCCATGTCCTTGTAAAACGCGGATAGCGTGTCCGCCAACACTGGATTTCCCGGCTCGAGTTCAAAAGCCTTCAGAAGTTCCTGCCCGGCCTTTACCATATCGCCGCCGGTCCCGAGTGCTATCGCAAGATCATAATGAAACTGCGAGACCTTAGGATCCAGTTCCACGGCTCGGTTAAACGCGGTCAACATCTGCGGCCCGCGATTCATTTGCCGATACACCAAGCCCGCAAGATGCTGAGCGTGTGCATCGTCCTTTCGTTCTGCGACTAGTGCATCAGCTTCCAATATCGCTGTAGTAAACTGTCCATCGCGCAGCAGCATGTCCAGGAACGACATTCGCAGATCGATCATGGCAGGCCAGGCCTTCGCTGATTTCCGCATGAACTCAACCTGCTCTGTCATCGGCCGTTTCTGAATCTGCATAATCCTCACAACACCGGTGAATGAATCAAGTGTCGGAGTTCCGACAGTGCCCGAAATTCGCAACCATCTTTCGCTTGCCTTCAAATCGCCAGCAACAGCGGCCAACCACCCCATTCGCTTGTATTCATTGGGCACACGATTCCAGCCGTGACCACCTTCCGCGAGGGGTCCAGCGATCGCGTAGTGGGTCAACGCCTGTTCCGCGCGGGCCTTCATCTTCGGATCTGGTGTGTAGTTTTCAGCAAACACATTTTCAAATGTGGCATCAACGCGAGCATCCAGCATCTCTGCTCGCCACAGGTTGTACCGCACAAACGCGCCCCATCCGGAAATCACAACAAATCCGATGGCAATCAGGATGGACACGAAACCGGCAAACTTGATCTGGCCACGCAGCCGAGCCTGTAAATGTCCAATTCGCACATTCTGCTGGCGCACAAGCTCCCAGCATTTGGCCACAAAATACACGCCAATTGGGGCAAGGCCCGCCGCCATCAGCAGGGGAATCTGATTCGCCATCGAGCGGAAGCCAAAGAACATGAGCAGTCCAATGACAAAAAACACTATTTCCTGCGGCCAAGAGAGGTCATAGTTCTTCTTTGCATTTGCAACACGAACCTTAGCTTCCGGAGTTCTTGGCTTTGCGAACACATTGGGTGCACCAAACCCAAACGAGAGCGCCCCATTTGGGCACACGCTGACGCAGTCCAGGCATTTCATGCACCCAGGATCGACAACCTGTCCGTAATCTCGCACCTCTTCATGCACGCGGACGTTGCTCGAACAGACTGCGGTGCAATGGCCGCACCCTTCGCACTTGTCGTTGACCTTGATCTTGCCAAGTGCCAACTTGTCAGCAACACCAAAGAACCCGCCATATGGGCAGCCATATGAACAAAACGATTTGTTGCCCAGGAAGTAGACAATCGCAAACCCGCACACGATCAGGAACGGAATCGCAATATACCACGGTGGGAAAGTTTGCCAGAAGTCTTTGACCATGAGGTGGTCAGTATTAAACCCGTTGGCATTGATTAGCACCACATCGCCCAATTCCGGGATCCACTTCCAGCCCTTCCATCCAAAGAACGGATAGAGGATCTCACGCCGAACTGTCGGCACCACGAACATATATATGGCCAGAAGTAGCGGACACCACATCAGTAGCCGCGATCGAAATGGTTTCGGATGGATGCCGCACTTCTGCATGACCGAGCCACACAGGTCCTGCAGCGCGACGATGTGGCAACCCCAACCGCACACGAATCGTCCAAATACGAATGTCGCCAGAATAGCAGCGACAAAGAAAATGAACCCGGCATTGATCTTTCCAAGCTCAAGCGAATACATCGTCTCCGATGGCTCGATCGGCGACAGGGTCATACCAGTGATCAGCCACTGGATGATGTGTGCGATCATAATTACATACACACCGATCAACACCGCGGCACGCCACTTGGAGGCCTTGGACTTCTTGAGCTTTGGATGGGCAGAAGGAAGCACCGTCAGGGAAATCCCCGAGGCAGTTGCTTCTGAATTGAGACCTTTACCAGTACAGGGCAATGTGAGTGTCCTTAGAAAATAGAGCCGCCGGAGGATATTCGCCCAATAAGCCTTGCGCGTAAATAGTCCGAATCATCTGAATCCCCCGGCTCACTTGGCAAACCAATCCAACCGCCACTATGATGGCCCAGTGCTAGTTCGTGCCGCCGACATTTCCCTGCAGATCTATCCCGCCGAGATCCTCCGATTGAAGGCTAAGGCTATCGATCCGTCGCAGGAAGTGCGAGATGTCGCCGCCCGAATGTTTGAAATCATGCGGGAATTCAAGGGCATCGGCCTGGCAGCACCACAAATTGGGCTTTCCTGGCGGATGTTCGTCGCCAATGTTCATCCGCACCCTGATGATGGGGAAGATGAGAAGGATTCAAGCGATGACTACGAAGGCCTACCGGTCTATTCGGACGGTCCAAAGGTCTATATCAATCCCGTGATTTCAGCACCCGCCGGCGAAGTCGAGGATTATGAAGAAGGCTGCCTCTCCCTGCCCGACATTCGAGGCAAGGTGTTTCGCCCCCCGATGGTCACGATCACCGCATTCGATGAACACGGCAAAAAATTCCAAGAACGCGGCGGCGGCCTGCTCGCTCGCTGCTGGCAACACGAATATGACCATCTCGATGGGGTCTTGATTCTCGACAGAATGACCCAGATATCGCGGCTCAAAAACCGCTCCGCAGTGCGCGATCTTGAGAAGGCCGCTAACAAACGATAATCACGCGATGATCACGCGCTAACAAGTTCGTGCAGGGAGATTCTGTTGACCAACCGATTGAAAATTGTTTTTCTAGGCTCCGGTGAATTCGGAGTGCCGACCCTTGCCGCATTGGCAAAACACCACGATGTCGTTATGGTGGTGAGTCAGCCCGATCGCCCCGCTGGTCGCGGCGGCAAACTCTCCCCCACTCCAATCTCGCGCTGGGCAGAAGAAAAACTCCCCGGCGTGCCATTACTCAAGCCGGAGAACATCAACGATTTCAAGGTAACGGAACAGGTTCGCGGTGCCAAAGCGGATGCATGGGTTGTGATCGCGTTTGGTCAGAAACTGAGTAAGCCGCTGCTTGATGGGGTTTTCGCGGTCAATCTGCATGGTTCGATCTTGCCCAAGTGGCGAGGCGCAGCGCCGATCAACTGGGCAATCCTCGCGGGTGACACAGTCGCTGGGAACTCCGCGATCACACTCGCGGAAAAGATGGATGCGGGGCTGGTATTGGGAACAACCCAGCGGCCACTCGAACCGAGCATCACCGCTGGCGAGTTGCACGACTTGCTCCGAGCAGATGGACCCGACTTGATCCTGAAAGTCCTGGCAGACCACGCCGCCGGAACATTGAAAACTGAAACGCAAGATGAAAGCAAAGTCACCAAAGCACGCAAATTGTCGCGTGCCGACGGCTGGGTCGATTTCTCAAAGACCGCAGAAGAATGCCAGCGATGGATACATGGATTGACCCCGTGGCCCGGAGTGAAAGCCACGTTGAATAACGTGCCTTTCAAGTTCCTGCGTGTCGCAGTTGGCGAACCTCGCGCGGGCACGCCGGGGGAATTGCTGGATGTCAAGATTGGTCTAGTCTCGTGCGGCAACGGAACAACACTGCAACTCCTGGAACTTCAGCCTGCAGGCGGCAAGCCAATGTCGTGGCAGGCGTATGACAACGGACACCGACCCGGTGTTGGTATGAAGCTGGTCTCAATTCCGGAGAAAGCTGATTGAACCAGTTGCTCCTCTTCATCAAGGAGGCGTTCAGGCCGCGTAAAGTTGCGCCACCAGCTCGCACAAAGAAAGCAGTGCTGACGAAGGCATCTCCAACACAAGATCGGTACGACACGGTCGTTCGCGAGATGCTTGCGAAATATGGAATCAAAGTTCGCAAATGGCGCAAAAGCTCCAGCGGTGTGGCTCGCCTAGTTGAATACCAAGATGGAACAGTGAAGAGGTCACTAGAATCTCCGTACCCTCGTGGCCCGATGTCGATGGCCATCTTCCTTCACGAAGTGGGCCACCACGCAATTGGTTTCAATGTCTACAAACCTCGATGCCTCGAAGAATATCACGCATGGGCATTTGCAATTCGCGAAATGGAACGGCTGGATTTAAATATCACCGAGGGCGTGCGGACTCGCATGCAGCGATCATTGAAATATGCTGTCGATAAGGCGGCCCGACGCGGGCTGAAACAAATACCGACGGAGTTGATGCCGTACCTATCCGCGTCCGCCACCCGAAAAGCCGGCTGAATCAGGTTGTTTTGGGAGCCTTGTAGAATGGCATGGCAGTGACAACCGCGTTGACCATGCCGCGGCCCGAGTCTATTTGAAGCGGTGTTCCAACCGCATTCAGCGTCCGCGGCACGAACCCCATCGCAATACAACGATCAAGTGTTGGGCTTGGACAACCGCTAGACACGACTCCGACCGTCTTACCTTCATGCAGAATCGTCATGCCCTGCCGAGCAGTTCGCTTACCTTCAATATTCATTCCGATCAATACTGTACTTGGGCCGCCATCTGCTTTGACCTTCTCAAGAGCATCCTGGCCAATGAATCGCTCGCCGCGTTCCTGCGTGTGCTTATCCATGGAAATCGCGAAATCTACGCCACTGGAGAGGGCACAAATGTCCTCGCCAAGTTCTTGTCCGTAGAGCGGCATTGACGCTTCAGTACGAAGCGTGTCGCGTGCGACAAGTCCGGCAGGTTTAATCACAGCCGTTTCACTATTCATATCGATGGAATCAAAGAGGAGACCCTTGACCATTGACAGCATTCCGGATGGAAAGATTGCTTCGACACCATCTTCGCCGGTGTAGCCGGTGCGGCTGATGATGACCTTTGCAACCAGGAGATTCTTGACACAGAAGCGATACCGCTTCAGTTCCTTGACCTCGTTCGATGGAATCTGCGAGATGATCTTTGGGCCCTGAAGGGCGACCATCACCGTTGAATCAGTTGTGTCATCGAGTTTGAGAACGTACTCGCGTGCCTTGATCACCTGCTGAAAGTGCTCGACGATCTTGGCGCGGTTGGCGCAGTTGATCACAAGCAGATAATCATCATCATCCATGCGATAGACGATGATGTCGTCTTTCACGCCGCCCTTTTCGTTACATACAAGCGAGTAGCGACATTGACCATTCTGCATGTCGCTGATACGACGGGTACAGACAGTTTCAAGAAATCTGCGAGCATGGCGGCCGCTGATCTTCACGCGAGCCATGTGCGAAACATCAAAGATGCCGCCGGAAGTGCGAACTTGCTTATGCTCCGTCATCGGTGAGGAGTAATACAACGGCATTTCGTAACCGGCGTATTCGCCGAAATGTGCCTTGTAGTCAGTATGAAATTGGTACATTGGTGTACGGCGCACTGGGAAACTCCTGGACCGGCTTCTATTCCGGGAAGAAAGGATACGGCAGCAAAACTCGGTTCACAACTTAATCACCAGCCTGATCAAATGCCTGATTAAATACCTGTTGGCCAATCGCAGTTATCGATAAGTCGGACAGGGCCGACACGGGCGGCGATCAAAGCTCGATGTGGACCAACCGTGTCCGACCGCAATGATTCCGATTGGCGAACAACTGCGTAATCTGGCATTGCTCCGGCACGTGCCAAAACTGACTTCATCGCTGACTCGGCGGCGGCAGGGGATGATTCCCTGCATCCTGCGGCAAGTGCCTGAGAAAGACTGCGAGCAGCCAGGCGATCAGCCGGGGAAAGGAACCGATTGCGACTGCTGAGTGCAAGTCCATCCGGTTCTCGAATGGTCGGATGTCCATGCACCTGAATTGGCAATCCAAGCTCGCGTGTCATGGCAGTGAGAACTTGGAGTTGTTGCCAGTCTTTTTCGCCAAACAGAGCATGACCGGGTCGGACCAGCTTAAAGAGCCGGTTGACAACCTGACAGACGCCCGCGAAGTGGCCCGGACGGAAACCATCTTCGAGGCCGGGCTGTGTTGCGACAAAGGGAAGCGGCGGAACTGGAATATCTCCAGGCCAGGTCTTGCCTGTCACAGGATTTACTCCCTTTGGATACATGACGGTCAACTCAGGTGCAAAAATAATCTGAGCGCCGGAGGCCTCGCAAAGAGCGATATCCGCGTCGAGTGTCTTTGGATACCGAGCGAAGTCACTGGGATCATTAAACTGAGTCGGGTTGACAAAGATGCTGACTGAAACCTGAAGGCCAAGCGGCTTTGCAATGGCCGCAGCAGCACGAATCAGCGCTGCGTGCCCTTCATGAAGCGCACCCATCGTTGGTACAAATACGGAGCCAGGCTCAAGGTGAGCAAGATCGGATTGCGTCATGATGAGCGAGAGTGGCAAATAGACTACTCCGCGAACATGGCCTCGATGAATGTGTCGGGGTCAAACTGCTGAATGTCATCAGGGGTTTCGCCAACACCAATAAACTTCACTGGCGTGTTGGTCGCTTCCTTGATGGCGATAACGATGCCGCCCTTGGCTGTTCCGTCGAGTTTGGTGAGGAAAATGCCGGTGAGACCAAAATCTTGTTCGCCAGCGGTGGCTTTCCCAAATTCCTGAGCTTGGCGCAGGGCATTCTGGCCCGCAGTTGCATCGAGCACCAGCAAGACTTCGTGAGGCGCGCCGGGGATCTGCTTGCTCGCAACGTTGCGGATTTTTGTCAACTGCCGCATGAGCGGGTCTTGCGTCTGCAAACGACCGGCGGTATCGAGAATGAGGACATCCACGCCGCGTGCGACGGCGGCGGCGCAAGCATCGAATGCAACTGCGGCCGGATCGCCCCCCTGCTGCCCTTTGACAACTTCTACTCCAAGTCGCTCAGCCCAGATTTCTAGCTGCCGCACTGCACCCGCGCGGAAGGTCTCGCACGCGCCAAGCAGCACTTTCTTGTTCTGACTACGCATCTGGCGGCAGAGTTTTGCGATACTGGTCGTCTTTCCGACGCCATTCACTCCAGTCACCAGAATGACCGTTGGACCAGATTCCGCAAAATGAAGTTCGCGATCCTCCGGCGGCCAAAGGTCCTTGAGCGATTCCTTCATGTACTCGAGTGCCTGCTCGCCTTTTTCCATTTTTCCCGCACGAAAATCGGTGCGAATGCCATCGATCAAACGACGCGTGGCCTGCACGCCGACATCTGCCTGAATGAGTCGAGTCTCAAGTTCGTTAATGAGATTTTCATCAAGTCTTCGGCCAAGCAAGATCGACTTGACACCCGCGACAAACGTCTGCCGCGTCTTTTCCAGACCGGATTTGAGAGTGTCTACAAGTTTAGAGAAGAAACCCATGGTCTTTGTGTTACACCGCTTACGACGGAGCCTCCGTAATCGTGGGCGGCATGATGGCTGGGGCGGTGACGGGAGTTAGACTGCGTGAGATTTTGTCCAGCAATGCGTTGACAAATCCAGGGGATTTTTCGGTGCTGAATCTCTTTGCAATCTCAACACACTCGTTGATCACAATGCGAGGATCTAGCACTTTGCGTTTGAGTTCAAAGTACGCCAGACGAAGCACCGCACGATCAACCGCAGGCTGGCGATGCGTCGGCCAAGCCGGAGCCAATTCACGCACTTTCGCGTCAGCCTGAGCACGCTCTTCATACGCGCCCTTGACCACTTCAATCACTCGATCCAGATCCATGGGGCCAATGTCTTCAACTCGCTCAAGAATCGCGAGCGCGGGCGAGGCATCTCTTGCCCCGGTGATGTCAAGCTCATAAAGCACCTGAAATGCAAGTCTGCGGTGCGCCAACTGCATGGCTCGCTCGCGATCTGCGGCAGAAAGTGCCTCAAGCTTTTCCATCGAACTTGTGCGTGCACCGGCATCGCCCAGTGGCACAAGGATCAGCACTTCTTCAAGTGCGAGGCGGCGAATTTCTTCTACATGTGACATCAGCGTTTTTTCCTTCGACCGGCTACCTTGTCGGGCTTGGTGTCGCCCAGACGAATAACTGGGAGCGGTCCACCGAGTGCGGCCAAGCTCTGAATTGTGTCGAGCGCGGCGGCCATTGCTTCCTGACCCTTGTTGCCTTTGTCGCCGCCTGCGCGTTCTTCTGCCTGCCGGGCGTTATTGACAGTCAGAACGCCAAACGCACAGGGCACGCCAGTGGCGACGGTAATCTGAACCAATCCGGCGGCAACGGCGTTGCAAATGTACTCGTCGTGACGAGTATCGCCCTTGACAACACAGCCCAGGCAAACGACCGCCGCGAATTTGCCGGA
>SXOY01000301.1 GCA_005776545.1 Planctomycetia bacterium
ACACTACGCCCAAACCAGCAGTACCAGTTTCACTCAAGGGTCGCATCTTGCTTGCAGAAGATGGCGTAGACACTCAGAGACTCATCGCTTTCCACCTCGCAAAAGCTGGTGCGGTTGTGGAAGTTGCTGAAAACGGCAAGATAGCCCTGGAGATGCTTGAGACCGCCGCTAGAAACGGCACTCCCTTCGATCTTCTTCTCACGGATATGCAGATGCCCGAAATGGATGGCTACGCACTTGCCCGCACACTGCGCAGTCGAGGCGCGAATCTGCCAATCGTGGCACTGACCGCACACGCCATGGCAGAAGATCGCGCCAAGTGTATTGATGCCGGGTGCGATGACTACACATCGAAGCCCATTGACAAAGTAGTTCTGCTTACTACGTGTGCCGCGTGGATGAACGGAACTGCCACCAGGCCAGTGCTCGAAGTTGCGTAAGTCAATCTCCGATTTGCGATAGGATCTGCAACCTCAACTCCGGATGACATTATCACTTCTCGGTTTCTGCGCCTTTGGTTCTCACCAATGCCTGCCGCCAGTGCTGGCCAGAGTGACTCACGTGAAGTGGACATAATCTAACGCCGCATCGGTTGAACACTCCAATACGTGAAGCTGCGCCAGACCCACTCCGCAGGTCCAAACCTGAAGTACCTCAGCCAGATCGGACTCCAAATCAACTGCAATACCCAAACCCCGACTACGAAATAGACCAATTCGCCACGCTGAAATTTTCCGAAATACCCGAGTCCAAACCCAAAGAAGATAAACGTGCAGATCAGGCTCTGCGACAAATAGTTGCTGAATGCCATCCTGCCCACGGAAGCAAGTCGATTTCGTACAGCCCCCCAAATCCCGCTCCTGCATATGCACATGACCACCGATGCGTGAGCAAGTGCGACGGCCAAACTGCCCACATAGTTAAACTGCGCTCCAATTCCAAATGTGTAGCCGACATCGCCGTGTCGCGCGATAAGTTGTGTCGCGCCCAGCGCGATGAGAGAAAGGCCGAAGACATAACCTGCGATTGCAAGTTTCGCGTATGAACCCATGCTCCATTTCGCCGCAAAGAACCCAATCTTCGCCACGCCCATCCCTAGGAGCATCAGACCCAGGGACCGCCACAGAGTCCACATGAAGAACAACCCGACTTGAAAGAAAAACGTCTGTACAGCATTTGCTTTGAAATTCCCCCACCACCCGCCGCGACGAGCTTCCACTTCTTCCATTACCTTCATGTCAGATGGACTGATATCGTTCTTTGCACCCTCCCAAGCCGTCTGCATTTCCTGCTGGAATTCAGTAGGCGTCGCGCCAGCGGCAATCGCTTTCTGCGCCTCCTCCGACCCGCTCTGCATCATCGTTATCATCGCGCCAAGACCGCTGGTCACGACGATCGCTACGCTGAAAACAACAAGTCCAATCACCATCAGATGTTTAGCCTGAAGTTTGCGCGCCGGATAGAGAACCAGGCCACACAACGCATATGCGACGAGGATGTCCCCAAACCAGATTCCATATGCATGTACCATTCCAATGACAAAGAGGGCGGAAAGTCGTAGGTAGTATCTATCCGCGAAACTGCCATGCAATGTCTCTTGTTCGGCGGCGTGCCGCTGATCAAGCAAAACAACCCCTGCGCCAAACAGCATCGAGAAAATCGACATCATCTTCTGGTCAAAAAACAGATGATTGATCCACCACGCTATCGCATTGCCGCCTTCGAAATCACCCGCAAATTGATTGACCGCGGGGTTGTGAGTTGTGGTGTATGACGCCGATGGCAACGCATACACCACGATGTTCATGGCCAGAATGCCCAGCACCGCCACGCCGCGAAGCGTGTCAATTGAAGTTGTCCGTTGGCTTTCCTGCACCGGAACAGGCGCGATTCGACTGTCCAATCGGTTCTCAATTGAAAAAACGGGCGAGGTAACGGCAGGTCGAGTTGGCTCGGTCATGTGATGATAATACTGGGAATTCGCTATCCGCGGTTACTGCCTCAGGAGAACTACATAACTTCCGCTGAAAGAAAATTGCCTCCAATTAGTCTTGGCCTTGCCTCACATTACTTCCTATACTTTCAGAAGTAACTGAAAACTGCATACCAATGGAGCACACTTTGTCCAGTATCTACCACCCGCCCCTTGAACATCCCGCTCTCTCCGCGCTTGATGCTGGCCTGCTGTCAGCGGTCGTAGCCGGAGAAGCTCGCCTTACTCCAGAGCAGGGTCTTGAGTTGTTCCGTTCGATGCCGCTTCCAGAGCTTGGTCGATACGCCGATGCCCGCTGCCGCCAGATTCACGGCGAATCCATCCGGACCTATGTCATCGACCGCAACATCAACTACACCAACGTCTGCACTGCTCGCTGCACCTTCTGTGCATTCCGTCGCGATGCTGACGACCACGATGCCTACACCCTTTCCAAAGAACAGATCCATCAGAAAATCGCCGAACTCTCCGCAATCGGAGGCACCCAAATCCTCATGCAAGGCGGCATGAATCCCAATCTGCCGCTCGACTACTACCTCGATTTGCTCGCTTCCATCAAAGAGAAATTCCCTCGCATTCATATCCACGCCTTCAGCCCGCCGGAACTGGTTGAATTCGTCCATTTCTTCAACCCTCCTGGTGCGACGTTCGAGGCTAAATGCCGCTGGATTCTCACGAAATTGCAGAATGCAGGACTGGACTCCCTTCCCGGAGGCGGTGGCGAGATATTCGCTCCCGCAGTACGCAACAAGATCGGGCTGGGAAAGTGTGATGCTGAATCCTGGCTCACGGTGATGTACGTCGCCCACACGCTCGGCATGTTCACCAGCGCAACCATGATGTTCGGACACATCGAGGGATACGCTGATCGCATCCACCATTTCACGCTCGTCCGCCAATGGCAGGATCGAGTATTGCGTGAAGCTGCGAATGGGCCGGTCGGACACTACAAGGCATTCATTGCGTGGCCTTTCCAGCGAGATAACACTCCCTTGGGCCGCGTAAAGGACTGGGGCCACTCCGAACAGGAACTGGCAGCAGAGTTTCCCGGCGATGTGGTCGCTCGCGCTTTCAACTTCGGAGAACATGACTCGATCGACTACAAAACCCTGGGTCCAGCGGCGGCAGACTTTGGTCGCCGCGTCCGCATGAGTGGGTCCAGCGATTACCTGCGGACGCAGGCGCTCTCACGATTAATGTTAGATAATATATATTCAATCGGAGCATCCTGGGTCACTATGGGCCCGCATATCGGCCAGCTTGGCCTCAAATATGGTGCCAGCGACATGGGAAGCGTGATGATGGAAGAGAATGTCGTCTCCAGCGCAGGCACAACTTATTGCCTCGATGAGGCGGTTCTGAATCGCCTGATCCGCGAATCTGGATTTATCCCAGCCCAGCGCAACAACACCTATGACTTGCTGAAGATACACAATGATTCTGATGCTCCGGATCGCCGCGTGACAGACTGGTCACTCCATCGTGCCCGCAAAATGCACCAGGAAGCACTTTCCAAGACGCTCCCGCTGACGGTCAAAGCAACCGATGTTCATGTTGGCGTAGGCCGATAAGACCCATTCTGTCAGGAAGTCCCGCAAGTTCCCTCCTACACTCACCCCCGCACTATTGCGGGACATGCATTGGCAGCACCTCGCGACCATTGCACTCAACTCCAGCTCTGACAGAGGCTTACATCAATGAAGGCAAACGACCTCCGCAACGGACTTGGTATCAAAATCGACGGCAAGATCGCCGTTTTGACCAATGTTGAACACCGCACGCCCGGCAACCTTCGTGCGTTCGTGCAGATCAAATTCAAAGAAGTTCTCAGCGGCAAGACCATCGAACGCCGCCTGGGTTCTACCGATGACCTGGAAGTTGTCGATCTTGACCGACGCGAAATGGAATTCCTCTACGCCGACAATGACGGCGCGACGTTCATGGATAAAGAGACCTACGACCAGATCACCATCGGCAAAGCCGTCCTCGGCGATGCCCTGCTTTACATGCCTCCCAACCTCGAAGTCAACGTGCTCATGTATGATGAACGCGCCCTCACCATCGAACTCCCGCCATCCGTTGAGCTGACTGTTTCTGATTGTCCCCCAGGCGTCAAGAACGCCACCGCAACCAATCAGACCAAAGAAGCCGAAATGGAAACAGGCCTCAAGACCAACGTTCCGGCATTTATCAACGTCGGCGAGAAGCTCAAGATCTCGACAACCGATGGCAGCTATCTCAGCCGCGCCTGATCGGTCCCCCGCCTCTATCATCTCAGTACATTCCGGAAGGGAGCCTTCGGGTTCCCTTCTGTGTTTTTCATGAACGTACTCCTCATAGGTCTCCGTGGCAGCGGCAAGTCTTCTGTCGCTCAACTCGTGGCGAAATCCACGGACCTTGTCGCCGTCGACCTCGACTTTCTCACCGCAGCTCACCTGTCCTCCCCAACCGCGGCAGCTGCACTCACCACCCACGGACAAACTGCCTTTCGGGAGGCTGAAATTGCCGTACTCGCCGAAGTACTGACACTGGACAATCAGGTCATCGCCGCTGGCGGCGGAACCCCAACCGCCCCTGGAGCAGCCCAGTTGATCGCTGCCAGTTCTATCGCATCTGATCTTCGAGTCTTCTACCTGCGAGCAACTCCGCAAACGCTGCACAACCGCTTGAAACTCACAGACCTGTCAACTCGTCCAAGCCTCACCGGCATGGGTGTCCTTGAAGAAATCGAAACACTCTTCAAACATCGCGATTCGCTCTATTCAACGCTTGCCGATCACATCATCACTGTTGAGAGCAAGTCAATCGAAGAATCCGCCCAATTGATACTCGCTTCTCTCAACGCGTGAACTACTCATCCGCTCGCCGCACTTCTTCACAGAACGCCCTGATCAAATCGTGATCTTTCACGCCTCGCTCCTTCTCCACCCCGCTGCTCACATCCACCGCAAATGGACGGCATGCACGTATCGCCGCTCCCACATTCTCAGGTGTCAACCCTCCCGCCAAAAACACTTCCCGCGGCGAGTTTTCCAGGTGCGGCGCAAGCGCCTCCCAGTCAAACGCTTCCCCTGATCCCGCTACCTGGCCATCAATCAAGAACGCCTCGACCTCTTCCATTGTCCAGCGCGTCATCTCCGCCGCGATCGTCTCGGGATCAAACCGGATCGCACGGATCACCGGTGCACATTGCTTCACCAGTTTCTCATCTTCATTTCCATGCAACTGCGTATGCGTCGTCGGACACGTTTCCTCAAAGTCAAGAAACGCTTCAATGCTGTGGTTCATGAACACGCCCACAGTCGAAATCAAGGGCGGCAGCGACGACATGATTTCCGCAGCCATTTCAGGCTTGATATATCGTGGACTCGATCGCACAAAAACAAACCCGATCGCATCTGCCCCGGCCTCAATTGCCGCAAAGGCAGTGTCCGGGTCGGTAATTCCGCATATCTTAATTCTTGTTCGAGCCATGCGTGACAATATGCTGACAGATTCGACACTCCATCAAGCCTTTGCCCCTTCGGCCTCAATAAGTAGCCCATCAATCATGGCAATGTGCTCATCATCGCCGGCACTCTTGCGAAGTTCTTGAAGCACAACCCGTGCAGCATCCGTTTCGCCAAGATGCCGAAATTGCACCATAGCCCCCATCGCCCGCGCCGCAAACACATCTCGATCTTTGGGATACGCCGCGACAAAGGCCTCAAATGCCGCATGTGCGATTCGATACTCCTCCGCCTTCATCAACCCGCTGCACAATTCCATCTGCCGATCCCGCTGCAATGCCCGAACCGCCACTGAAAGACCAGGCAAGCTCAGC
>SXOY01000024.1 GCA_005776545.1 Planctomycetia bacterium
AAACGGGAGGAGCTTTTTGTCCGGTATGAGGGGGTCAAAAGACGTAAGTGCTTGGTACATAAGGGTGAAAATTATTTTCAAACCCTCGAAAAATCTCTGTGTTAGGGGCGCGCGGTGCGCCCTCGAAACGTCCGGTGCGCCAGGGTAAACACTGGGTTTCGGGATGGAAAATATTACACATTTAGAACGTAATGTTGTTTAATTAATGCGGGTTATCGGGCTTACGATGGACTTATATCGGACAGAATGGGGGCGCGTTGTGTCCGGTGTGTCGAGAAGTGCTGAGTGCTGATGGGGAGCGAGAACTGAAGGCGATTTGAGATTTGAGTGGAAGGCGAAGCAGATAGGACGTATAGGACTCATACGACCTATGGGGCTGATGATGGACGGGGGAAAGTCGGTGGGACGGTGCGGGAAGGTGATTTGAGATTTGAGAATTTGAGATCTCAGAAAGGGAAGAAGGAGAAGAAGAAGGCGAAGGCACATCGGGTCTCCCAAGCGACTCTGCGATAGAAATGCCGATGGCACGCGAACGCCGCAGTTGACCCTGTGCAACAGGTTAAACGAAAGGCGCTTCCATTATGCATCACTCCCCAGTCCGAAAACCACGAGAAAGTGGGAAACAAACGCGTCCTGTGATGTTTGCAGCGTTCGGCACGAGACTTGCCTGTTTTGCAAGATGGTTCGTGCTCGACACTTCACTGTCCCTTCGCACACGTTGCTCATAACAGCTTTCTGCGGCATTGCGTCCCTGGGTTTGGCCGGTTGCAACACCACGTATACCCATCGCGTCAGTGGCGTACTTGCTGGCAACGGCGGTGCCTCGAGCGACCTTGTTATGTTTTCAAATTCGCCGGTGGACGATCAGGACGACACTGCCATACGAATGGCCGCTTTATACGCCAGTTCGCGGCGGGATGCAACGCTGGGTGATCGCTATGGCGCGGCGTATGTTCCGGCAGGTTGGTGGGAAGAGCGGGAGACGCCGCGGATTGAGCGACCTTATTGGATTCACACAAGTCGCAACGCCGAATCGTGGAGCGTGCCGCAGCGAATCGAACACAGGCGCGAATACGAGTCGTATTGGGCAAGGTAAGCGCGTCAATGTTCGCTGTGTCAGGACTCCGGGCGTCGAAAGTTGCTGGTGCGTACTGTCGCACAAGGATTGGTGCTGCGCAAAAAAAGGTAGACCCACCGGCTGTGAGCCGGTGCCACTTGAAGGCACGTATGAGCCGCGAATATGTGAGTATGTGGAAAGATGCGGCGGAGCAGCCCGCGGTGGCGCTCGAGCTTGAGACCATTTTTGAGCGAACGGCGGCGGCCATCGCGGCACGCGGCCCGGCCTGCTGGGCGAGCGGACGGTGCTGCAATTTCGAGTCAACCGGACACAGGCTCTATGTCACCGGACTTGAAACTGCGTACGCAATCAACAAAGGCGCAGTGGTCACGCACGAATCGGTTTCAGCAGCGCGAGCATCGGGCGGATGCCCGTTTCAAAACAAGAACCTCTGCGGAATCCACACGATCAAGCCGCTGGGGTGCCGCGTCTATTTCTGCGACAAGTCAAGCGAACAGTGGCAGCGCGAGTTGTACGAGCAGATGCTCAGCGAAATCCGCGCAATGCACGACCGCTGGGCGATTGAATATCGTTACGGTGAATGGCGCGACATGCTGGAGTTGTTCGCCGCGACAGGCCGAGAGACGTAAGCGGGTGGGCGAACAGGCGTGCCAGTATTCCGAAGTGTTCGCTTAAGACTGACCAGGTAATCAAAGGGTCGACCACTGACAGGCAAGTTGAGTTTGGGCGCTGGCGAAAATAGTCCAGCAAGAAGCGCACGCAAGACGGCAAGGTGCCCCATGATCCGCGTATCGGCAAGGCGATGTGCATGAAAATAGCCCAGGCACGCGCCGATAAATCCCGGAACACCAACGCCGTGGCGGCGCGCCATCCAGATCCAATTGCGAGTTGAAAGGTACAGCCAGCGAACGCTTTTGCGCTTGGCAATCACTGAATCGTGCCACACCCACCAATCCGGGCAAAACGCGATGTCTTCGCCCGAAGCGCGGATCTTAAGCGCAAGATCGGTGTCGTTGCGATACAGAAAAAATGATTCTTCGTAGCCGCCCACGTGCTGCCAGAGCCGCGTGCGCAGCAGGTTGCCACAGCCAAAGTCGGGCCAATTCCGCTGAATGCCACGCAAGCCATGATTATCAAAGGGCCATTCGGGCGCAAGTGTTTCGGGGTGGCGACGATGAAGCATGATCCCGCCCAGGGATTCATCAGCCCGCAGAAATTCGAGTGCGATTTCGAGGCTGCGTTCATCTGGCCATGAATCGTCGTCGAGGATGAGCAAAAATTCAGATCTGGCAAGTTCCGCGCCGCGATTAAAACCCGCAACCCCGATATTGGTTTGCAGGTTCACCAATTCAACATCAGGAAATTCCTTTACGACCATCGACGCCGAGGAATCAGTAGACGCATTGTCAACGACGATGATCTGGATAAAGCCGAGACTGAGATTTGTGAGTTGTTGAAGGGTGTGGCGGAGCGCATCGCGGCGGTTGAAGCTGAGAACCACAATCGAAAGATCTGGCGGAAAAGCCAGGATCATGCGCGATCATCCTGAAGTGGTGGCGGAGAGAGCTGCGGAATGACATTAAGTTGAGGCCCGCGAATTGCGAGTTTGAGAGAGAGAAACACGCCGCGAGCAAGCACATTCAGACTCCGGAAAAAATTAGGCCACTTGCGAACTCGCTTGATGAGGTAGCCATCGGTGGCAACTTCGATCTGGATATCGCCGCGAAACCAGCCGGTGGGCCAGCCGGTTGGGACAATCGCGACATCGACTGGTGTTGAAAATAACAGTCGCTTGGCGGCGCCAACAAGTTCTCTCTTTAGAAACTGCCCCAAAACGCGGCAATGCCAGGGACCGATCGGTTCATGTGGCAGTTCGAGCAACTCAACCTGTGATCGCAAGTCGTGCATGCCGGCAAGTGGGCGAAGCAGATAGGGGTGAAGGTATAGCGAAGGCTTGCGACCCAACGTGCCCTGTATTTCCGCAAGCGTTTCACCGAGCTTCGAAAATGGAACCAGCGTCAGTTTCGGGAATATGCCAGCAGGGGCCGGCCCGCTGGTTCGACCTGCGGCAGCATCGGCCAGGCCGCGAAGGTGAAGTTCAGCCAGTTCATCGGCCGACATCACAGTCTGAGCGCAGGCGCGAAAAACTTCGAGCAACGCGCGGCGCAAGACCGCGAGTCGCGACAGACCCAGGCGGGCCATAGGGCCAAAGGAATTGCGCGCGATGAAATATCGAGCGTTGGTCTGGAACTTTCGCCAGGGGTGATACACAACACTGGCAGGATCGCCGGCAAGCTGCATACCAGTGACCGCCTTGATGTTTAACGACATGTCAACATCGTCGCCGTTCAGGAACAGCTCGGGCATGATTCCGGCTTTTTCCAGAACTGTTCGACGCGCGAGGATGGAACATGCCGCGAGGTAATCGCAATAGACCAGCGTGTTGACATCAAGAAATGGTCCGTGTGCGGCAGGGCCATAACACCCGTTCTTTCGATTGACCAGGCCGCCGACTTCGAACGTGATACCCGTGAGCGGATCGCGAAGCGCGGACCCTACTGCGGCAAGACCGGGCTGCATTTTGAGCGTGTGCAAAAGCTGTGTCAAGCACGATGGCGTGAGTCGACAATCACTGTCGATCAACCAGATGTAATCAAACCGGACCTGAAGTTCGAGCGGCAGAGTCTCTATGGCATGACGCATTCCAGCGTTAAAACCGCCTGCGCCGCCGCCGTTTACCGCTACTCGATGAAAGATGACTGAGCAGCGAATATCTTCTGGGATGGGGATGGTTGAGAGCGGCTCAGTAGAAGCGTTATCAACCACAATAAAGGTGAGATCAATCCCGGTGGTATCGAGGCGTGTGAGATCGGAGAGAATGTTGACAATATCGGAACGGCGATTGAAACACGGCGAGACCGCGGCGATGCGAACACGCGGCGGCGCGGGCTGAGACACGGGCACGCGAATAGGCGCGGGCGCGACGAACGAACGGTTGACGGTTGCAGTCGACATGAACTTCAAGAGTAGGAACCAATCAAACAGCAAAGTGCTTTCCTGGGTGTGCAAACGGGGCAAAAGGCAGACTGCATTGCGCAGCCTAAACTGGCATGTCACACATGACGCCACACCCCGATATTTTTCAGCATACCGGCGGCATATCCCGCACAAATCGCTGGTCGATGCTCGCGTGCACTGGTTGCACACTCTGGTTTACTGGATTGTCTGGAAGCGGCAAATCAACGATTGCGCATGGACTTGAGGCGGCACTACTACAGCGAAAAATCCATGCATACTGCCTTGATGGCGACAACCTGCGACTGGGGCTCAACAAGGGGCTGACGTTTTCAGAAATAGACCGTGCTGAAAACGTGCGTCGTGTGGGAGAGGTCGCGAGACTGGTTGCTGAATCTGGTTGCATTGCGATAGCGTGCTTGATCAGTCCGTATGCCAAAGACCGCGCACTGTGCCGCCAGAGGCATGTAGATTCGGAATTGAAATTCGTTGAGATTTTTGTGGATACACCCCTTGAGGTTTGCGAGCAGCGCGATCCCAAAGGGCTGTACAAGAAGGCTCGTGCTGGCGGAATTACGGGGATGACCGGGATTGATGCCCCGTATGATCGGCCGCAGAATCCGGAACTTGTTCTCACTCCTGCAACACACACCATCGATCATTGCGTAGGGCAGTGTCTCTCCCTGCTCAGTGATCTGAAACTCATTCCTTTGGCACACACGACTCGATGAAGCACACAACCAACACGTACCTTGAAGTTGCCCGCACCGCCGTAAGCCAAGCCTGCATTGTGACACGCTATGTTCAATCGCGGCTGGATCAGATTCGCGCGATTACCAAAGAAGACAAGAGTCCAGTGACAATTGCGGATTTGTGCGCGCAGGCGATTATCGCAAAGGCACTGTTTGAGAAACTGCCGCCGATGCCGCTGATTGCCGAGGAAGATGCGGACTACCTGCGCGACCCGAAACATCGAGCTCACCTTGAAGCAGCACTGGAGGCGACGCGGCTTGTCTGGCCAGATGTCACACCGGAGCGGTTTTTGCATTTCATAGATCTTGGTAGATCAGCGGGAGATGCCCGACCCGCAGCCTTTTGGACACTTGACCCGGTGGATGGAACCAAGGGGTTTGTGCGTGGACGGCAGTATGCGGTGGCGCTGGCGGGGGTAACGCTGGGCAAGCCGGTGATGGCGGTGCTTGGGTGTCCGAATCTTCCATTGGCCGAGCAGGCGGACTATGACGCTGCGAATTTGAACACCAAGGGATCGATGTACTTTGCGGCAGCTGGCGAAGGAGCGTTTGCGGCGGCGTCGACCGATCCGACTGCGCCGGGCGAACTGATGACGTTGCAGCCGTTTTCAACTGAGCCGACTGCCGAAGTGAGACTGGTTCGCTCTGCGGAAGCGGCACATGGTGCGGGCGGTTCGATCGATCGCATGATGGTGCGGGTTGATAAGCCGTATAAGAACTTGAAGCTGGACAGTCAGTGCAAGTATGCGATTCTGGCACGCGGGCATGCGGAGGGGTATTTGCGAATTCCGCCGCACGATTCGCCGCGGAAGGAATGTATCTGGGATCATGCGGCGGGCGCGTTGATTGCGGAGGAGGCGGGGATGAAGGTGACGGATTGCAAGGGAGTCGATCTGGATTTCTCGGTGGGGAGCAGGCTTGATAAGAATCGCGGCGTTGTGGCAGCACACCCGGACCTGCATGCATCGTTTATTGAGGCGATTGCGAAGCTTTAGGCCGAAGCACGTCAAATGTGTCGCACTGGAACGAAGGGCTGATAATCCAGCCTGATACGGTATATTCGGTGGAACCGGCGCCTATACTACGGCGTAGTACTATGATATACGAAGTCATTGAACACAGTGCATTCGCGAACCGATGGTCTGAGCGCTCGAACGATGAGGCACTCGCGGAGTTGCGAGAGTTATTGGTTGCAAATCCGGACGTGGGTGACCCGATCCCTGGATGCGGGATGCTTAGAAAGTTGCGTGCCGCGGATCCCAGCCGTGGCAAGGGGAAGCGCGGCGGTCTCAGAATAATCTATTTGCACACCAAGGAAGCCATGAGAATCAGATTGCTGACGGCGTATGGGAAAGATGAGAAATCAGATCTTTCAGCAAAAGACCTGAAGGCGTGGTGTGAGGTGGCAAGGCAACTCAGAGACCTAGATCAGGAGTGGGCGAGAAAGCAGATTGGAAAGGAGGAGAAATTATGAAGGGCAACAAAGACTACGAGAAGATGAGCGTGTTTGAGCAGGTGATGGATGCTTTGAATGAAGGCGTTGCTCATGCGCGCGGCGAGGTCGCACTCAAGACGACGAGGCTTCCCGCGCCTGCACCCAAGCTCAGCAGTAAGCGAGTGATAGCCATCCGAAAAAAGACTGGAACGTCACAGGCGGTGTTTGCGAGCTATCTGAATGTCCCTAAGAGGACGCT
>SXOY01000302.1 GCA_005776545.1 Planctomycetia bacterium
ATCGTCGATAGACATATAAGCCCACGTGCCGCAAGGGCTGCTGCTCTTTTGTCCCGCCCGCTCGCTGCTGCGGTATCGCTGCTCGGCTGAAATACAATGCGGTCCCATTGGTACGCATGACGACCTTCACGGTCGCCCCCTTCACCACGTCATGCCGATCAGTAAATGGTGACGCGACGGTCGCAACCGGACAACGCTTGGGATCTGCTTCCTTTAGGCACTCCACACCCGCATCAATCAGTCCCGCTTCCAGTTCCGGTTCATCACCTTGCACGTTCACCACGATCGAATCGTCCTTCAGTTCCAACTTCTCCGCAACCTCAGCCAATCGACTCGTTCCGTTTGGATGATCCACCCGTGTCATCAGACATTCCGCCCCAAATCGGCGGCATGCCTCCAACACCTCGTTGCTATCCGTTGCAATTACTAACCTGCTCAGGCTTTTCGCAGCCGAGGCAGCTTCAAACACATGTTGGATCAGCGGCTTTCCGGTGCGATCAAGCAGCACTTTGCGAGGCAATCGCGTTGATGAGATCCTTGCGGGAATTACTCCAACCACCTTAGGGATCATTACCACTCCCAGCAAAAATCGTCCTGTTCAGTCGAAACGCGTGTACTCCCGCTTGCGGCTACCAAGTCTAGCGCAATTGCAGTCTGGATTACAATTGTGATCAATTTGCCGCGTATCACTCTGGAGGCAGCAGGGGGTGCTGGAACGCCGCAAATGTCGGGATCGGTGGATACTTCAATCGGAACCGGTAGCCCCTGAATTCGCTTGAATTCCACCCTCTCTGCTCCATCGAGTATTGCAGCAGTTCGCTGAATCTTGGAAACTCAGACATTGACGACGTTGCCGCTCCGTACCCAAGATCAATCACGCTATCTGGCACCGGAATGATCCCCACATCCGGCCCTTCGTGTGGATATTGCGGCCCACTGGGAAGTCGGCTGTATACACGGATTCGCGGATTCATCGCAAACTCAAGTGACCGGTGAATCCACAAATCCTGTACCACAAGTTCCACCGGCGTTGACAAGTGGATGCCATGTTCACCGATTTCACCTTCATGGGCGGCGTGCATTGTCATTACTGGTGGCCACGACCAACCAAGCACAAGATCGACCGCGTTGCCTTGTCCGATTTCACCTTCAGGTAACTCAAATCGTTTGTTTTTCTGATCGACCACGTTTGTTCGAAGCTGTGGTACAGGCTGCGAGCAAAACTCCGAAATCATCGGAGAGCCTTTGTATAGGCCACCAGGTGCCAGTGGCGAAATCGAAATTCCTCCTTCATTTGGCGAGTCCCACGCAATCGCGTTTGCGACAGCCCAAGGAAGACCCGCGCGTAATCTCTCAAGTCCTAGAAAACCGCACATTGTCAAGGCTTCGAGTTTCTTGGGAAGAATACTTGGTGCCATCACGTGAACACCGAAGTGAACACGCGCTCGAACTCCCCATACTGCCGAATTACATTGATAGCCGCTCTTGCGAAGATTCTCTAGCCGCCGGTCGGCGCCCCGTTGTGCCGTGCCAGCAACCATGACATCGAGCGTGCCACGATCGCGCGAGTGCTTCTGCACAAGTCTCTCAAAATCATCAAAAGCCCGCCAGACATTGTCCACAGCCTTTTCGGTGGCCCCACCTTGCCTCATCGCAGCTAATAGCGACGTCATGCGCCGCCGACCCGGAACGTGAACCACTGAACTTGCGATTTCTTCATCTCGCACAATTCTCGAGATTTTCCAAGTTAGTGTTTTGTCAAGGCTGTACCGCCGCGAGAGTGCCTGTGGAAACCCTAGATCATCGCCAGTCTCTTCCACCACATCGAGTAATGCACTTCGCAGACTACCCATGGTCACTTTTGCTTCTTCTAGAAACTGGTCAGTCTTCTCGGGTTGGGGAGTGTGAATTGTCATGGTGCTTACAGATGCCGATCCGCTCTAAGTATATCCATCTTTCGATTGACCCGCAACCCCTATTTAAGATTTCTCGTGAGAAATTGTAAGAATTCTCTTGCATCCACAGTTATTACCCTGTAGAATCTGCCGATGTGCTCATCGTGCGGCGTTGTTTACTGACCAAAAGTCAGGCCGCGTATTCGGGCTTCACACTTCTTTTGGTCACTTGGGAGAAAGAAAATGAACCGTCAGACTTGCAACAGTTCGAGAAGCGTCCTCGGTCTTTTGGCGCTCGCCGCTTTTGGCGTGCAAGGCGCGTGGGCTGTCCCCACCCTTACTTCGCTTGGTAGCGGCATTCCACAGGGAGTTACAAACAGCCTTTCGGGCACCTACTACATCGGTGGCTCTGGTTTGTCCACATCCGCATCATGCCGTTGGTCGCTCACCGGTGCAACACTGACTGGTGTCGAAATCGGCGGCGCCGGTTCTGGGTTGATTTCAGCTGACGGTCTTTTCCAGGGCGGTAGCTTCCTCAACACTGGTCCACAGATTTTCGGCAACGCTGCAACTGGCGTTACTCCAGCATACAACCCCAATCCCACACTCATTCCCTCAACCACGCTTCCGGCAGCTACTGAGTTTGCAGCTCGTCGTTGGAGCTCAGCAGGAAATACTTGGCAGTCACTCGGTGGCCTGCCAGTCGTTCCCAGCCTTATTGCATACGGATCAAGCTCCAGCGGCGGCACAACCGGATCGTTCCTGACCGCTAACGCGATCTCCGGAACCGGCCAGTACTTGGTTGGTCTTGGCTACGTTTGCACCTACAACACAGCTGGTACTGCAGTCAGCGCGAACAGCTTCCGTTGGCGCCCCTGGCTTTGGGATGCAGCAGCCAACGCTGGTGCAGGCGGCATGACCGTTCTCCCAACTCCGTTTAAGACCACCACTGGTCAGACCAATCTTCGCCGCACAGGCAACGCATATGCGGTGAGCGCGGATGGACTTGTTGTAGCTGGTGCAACTGAGCACAATACAAGCGTTACCCCCGGCCCCGATGTTGATGGTGGCCGCCTTGTTGTTTGGCGCTGGGATGGCGCAAACTACGTCATGACCTACCTCAACACGGGCGTTGACGGCAGCGGCTTCCCCAAGTATCAATCTTCTACCCCCAGCAGCATGGCGATGAACTCCGCAGGCACGATCATCGCTGCTCGCGCTCCAGATGGCATCACTAAGTGGGTTTGGGATGCAGGTACCTCTTCATGGGGCGCTCCAATCGTCATCGGCGCCAATCTCACCACCCCAGCAACATGGCTTCCCTTTGCCGTGACAAGCTGTGCAATTCCTCCAGTCTTGGGCGGCATCATCTGTATGTCTGAAGATGGCAACACCATCGCTGGCTCCGCAGTCTACAGCACATGCGGCAGCTTTATGACCGGTGGATTCATCTGGCACGCTTCTGACAACCTCATTCAAGACTGGTACGACTACAACGCCGCGCTTGGTACTCCCGGCTGCGCAACCAACGGTTTCTTTGGTCCAACCGGCGATGGCATTCCTGTAGACTGGACCAAGGGTCTTCCAGTCATCGGTAATCCAGTTGCAATTTCACCTGATGGCAGTGCCATCGTTGGTTTCCAGGGCGGTACACAGCGCATCATCGGTGCACCTCCTTGGATCTGGCAAGCTTCTGGTGGTCCAACCTGTGTGGCAGCCACAATCACCAACAACCCAGTTGCAACCACCAACTACTCGGCCTGCAGCGGGTCCATCATTCTCAACGTCGCTGCATCCGGCACTCCTCCACTGACCTATCAGTGGTCCAAAAATGGTGTGCCAGTTGCTGACGGTCCCAGCGGCTTTGGCTCCAACATCACCGGTGCAACTTCGTTCCAGTTCCGCATTACAGCTCCAGCAGGCACCGTTCTCGCCGCTGGCGAAATCGGCAACTACACCTGCACCGTCACCGGTTCGTGTGGTTCGCCCGCAACAACCAGCACCGCAGTTGTCCAACTTGATGCAGCCTTCCCCGCCGCTGCGAACGACACCTGTGCTGGCGCAATCGTGGTTGGTCAGGGTACAAACGTCCTTGCTCCAGCTCAACCCGTTTGCGGCTCGTACTCGCCTGACCCAGTGACCTTCTCAACCTGTGCGGCCAATAAGGCTGACCTCTGGTACAGCTTTACACCGGTCGCCACCGGTAACTACCGCATCGAATCGTGCGGCTCCAGCCTTAACACCGTAATGAGCATCTTTGATGGTTGCGGCGGCAACGAGCTTGCTTGCAATGACGATGCCGATCCTGCCTACGGCCTCAGCTGCTCCACCAATCGCAGCCGCATTGGGTCCTATTCACTCACCGGTGGGCAGACCTACAAGATTGCTATCAGCGCGCAGAGCGCTGCCTTCCTCAGCGCTTCGTCAACTTTCAACCTGTCTATCAACCCGGCTCCAGTTGTTCCTTCCAATGACGACTGCAATACCGCACTCGCAGTTTCAACCGGCACGCATCCCTTCAATACAACTGAAGCAGTTGCAACCGGTGGTCTGCCAGCCCTCTCCTGTGCAGCTACTGCAAACGTCTCACGCGACCTCTGGTACTCCTTCACACCTTCACACGTTGGCAAGCTCACCGCCTCCACCTGCCCACAAGGCACCGCTTCCGGCGGCTACGCACTCATGAACAACACTGTCCTGGCCTTCTACGACTCACCATGTGGCACCGTCACTGCTTGCAATGACAACATGCCCACAACACCAGGTTGCGGCTCACAGCTCAGCCTTATCTCCAACGTCAGTGTTTCTACGGGGGTCCCGGTCTACATCCGCGTCTCTGGCACCAATGCTACAACTTTCGGCCAAGGTCAGTTGACCCTGAGCCTCTCATGCCCCGCCGACTTCAACGGCGACACCGTTGTTGACTTCTTCGATTACCTCGACTTCGTTGATGCATTCTCAGCCGCTCTTCCAACCGCTGATTTCAACGCCGACACCGTCGTTGACTTCTTCGACTACCTCGACTTCGTTGATGCCTTCAGCATCGGCTGCTAATTCGATATGCCGAATTTCGGCAGATTGATATCTCGCCCCTTTCTCGCGGCTTCCGACAGCAATGTCGGAAGCCGCTTTCGTTTTCCACCTTTGACGCGCTGGTGCCTTAGAGAATTCCGATTCCTCTACCGGTTGATCTACAGCTCTTTACCGTTTGATGCCTGTATTCTTAGGGACGACTTGTGCCTGATTACCTGTACCTGCCCGTTCAACCAACTTGATTGTGAACGTGCTCTGGTGAAACGCCTCGCATCGTTTTCCCACACACCCTATTTGACACCAATGATCTGCTCAAGGAGGCGACATCGACCCGAGTACCGATCAATCTATGTCCGGAAGAGTCTGCCTGATCACCGGTGCAACCTCCGGAATTGGCAAAGCGGCCGCGGCTGAGCTGGCCAGGCGCGGCGCACACATTGTGCTCGTGGGCCGAAATGCAAGCCGCTGCAAGGCCGTCGCTGATGAAATTCGCGCCAGCACAGACAAACTCAATATTGAGTACTTCACAGCTGATCTTTCCTCGCAGGCGCAGGTTCGGTGTCTCGCCCAGGAAGTTCTCGCCCGTCACAGTCAACTTCATGTTCTCATCAACAACGCTGGTGCGATCTTCGCCCTGCGCCAGGAATCAGTTGACAAGATCGAAATGACGCTGGCCCTTAACCATCTTTCCAGTTTTCTACTTACCAACCTCTTACTCGATGCCCTTCGTAATGGAAGCCCCGCACGCATCATCAACGTGTCATCGAGTGCTCACGACGACATTTCCGCTTTCAACTTCGACGATCCGCACGCCCGCACCAGCGGCTATCCCACAACCGAAAGCAAGAGCCTCCTCTACACCCTTCTCAAACCCTGGGCACACCCGGCGTTCATTCAGTATGCGCACTCAAAACTCGCAAACATTCTTTTCACGCGAGAACTCGCCCGCCGCTTGCAAGGCACCGGAGTGACCGTGAACGCCATGCATCCAGGCCTGGTCGCGACCAGTTTCACTTCCGGCAACGGCGTCTTCGGCTGGTTCATGCGTCGATGGATGAGCCTCTTTGGAATCTCGCCGGACCAGGGAGCCAATACAATCGTCTATCTCGCGTGTTCGCCGCAGGTCGCCGGCGTCACCGGAGAGTACTTTGTGAAGGAAAAGATTGCCCCGTCTTCGCAGGCCTCGGCCGACACAGTCGCCGCTCGGAGGCTGTGGGAGCTCTGTGAAAGGCTCACGCAACTGCCGAGCGTGAGCCTGCAAACGATCATTTGAACGGGCTTGCTCGCGACTCTCTGCGATTGCGCGGATTGGCGATGCCTCTAATTGTCGTCCAGACATTTCGTCACTGACCCGCCTCTGAAGGGCCTGCTCGTCCTCCGCTTCGCTACCCTTCCGCTTCATGCTCCCACGTTTCTCAGACTATCAACTCATCGTCTTCTTCACCGGCGCAGGCCTCTCCGCCGAGAGCGGAATCCCCACATACCGCCGCCACGGCGGCATCTGGGGCCAATATCGCTATCAGGAGTACGCCTGTCAACGCGCGTTTGATGCCGACCTTAAAAAGTCTGGGACTTCCACGATAAGCGAAGTGCCGCGATTGCCGCTGCCGTCCCAAATCGTGGACACTCAATCATTGCGGAAGTTCAGAGATCAAAACCCCAGACAACGATCATCACTCAGAACCTAGATGGAATTCAAACTCGCGCGGGCGATTCAAATATCGTTAAGTTACATGATTCGCTTTGGCGGGTGCGATGCACCTGCAGATTGTCGACACGGGCAGACCACAGTGTTCCCATCACTTCTCGCCGCTGCGATTGTGGCCGCTATATCAGGCCCGACATCATCTGGATTGAAGATGAATTGAACACGCAGGTCATGCAGCAGGCTGAAGAAGCGCTCGCGAATGCAGATCGCATCGTGAACATTAGGACCTTTGGTGGTCTATCCCGCTGCCGACTTGCCGCGGATCGCCGTCGCCGCGGGCGCGATGAGCATCGAGTTCAATCTTGAAGACACGCCAATGAGTTATTTGTACCAACATCTCCGTGGTATGGCAAGCGATCTTCTCGACCCAATTGTTGAGTGTTGCTGCGTGCTCCTCCGCCCCACAAAAAGGGTCCAGTAACCACGATGATCGAGTTCAATCCAACTTGACTGGTTTGTAAGTTACTGGTATTCTACTGGTTTTGTTGCCTTGGCGAAGCCCGTAAGGAGACTCTAATGAAGTGCGTCGGAGTGGCAACGCAGGTGTTCAACGTAATGCGTCTCAGAAGTGTCATTACCTCTCTGCTGTATTGCCTACTCATGGTCAGTCGTGTGTATTCGCAATCGCCAATTTGGACGCAGCATCAACCGGCAGGGCGTACGGCCCACGCAATGGCGTTCGACTCCGCGCGCGGGTGCCTCGTGATGTATTCAGGCCGGGTGTCAAGTACGGTTGTGGATGCCGAAACTTGGATCAGAACTGGATCCCAGTGGACCAGAAAGACGGGTGCCTCACCGGGACAGAGCCTTGGACATCAAATGGCGTTTGACTCTGCTCGACAGGTAACGGTCTATTACTCTGGCACATCAACGTGGGAATGGAATGGTGAAACTTGGGCACAGCGTGCTGTACCCGGTCCCTCTAGTCGGCAGGCTCACGCGATGACATATGACTCAACTCGCGGCGTGGTTGTTCTTTTCGGCGGAAGTAATATTAATGTCCTTAATGGCGAGACCTGGGAGTGGAACGGTGATACATGGTCGCAACGCGTCGTTACAGGTCCGACTCCTCGTTCAAGTTGTCGAATGAGCTTTGACCCATCGCGTGCAGTGTCCGTTCTCTTTGGGGGACAGACTGCTACGGGAATAAATGCAGAGACGTGGGAATGGAATGGCGTTGAGTGGACTCAGCGCATTGTCACTGGTCCAACTGCGAGAGCAAACTATATGATGGCATATGACTCGCTCCGAGGCGTAACCGTGATGTTTGGCGGAGTGGCAGTAAACACGCGATTCGGTGACACATGGCTATGGGATGGAAATCAGTGGACTCAAGCTGCTACCACCGGTCCTTCTCCACGCTACGTTGGTGCCATGGCATTTGACACGGTTCGTGGAGTCACAGTACTCTTCGGCGGTAACACCGCGACCAATCCGTATGAAGCTGAAGTGTGGGAATGGAACGGAGAATCTTGGTCACTTTCGGGTGGCAGTCCAAGCGGACGGTTTCATTCTGCGATCAACTTCGACACAGCGCGCAATAAAGCTGTCCTGTTTGGCGGCTCGACCACCACTTCTATCGCATCACTCACTTCAATCTCAGGCGAGACATGGGAGTGGAATGGAGTCTCTTGGTTTCGCCAAATCGTAAGCGGTCCTTCGGCCCGCTTAGGTGCGGCTATGGCATTTGATTCGATTAGGAATGTCTCCTTGCTTTTTGGAGGACAGACAGGTACAGATGCAAACCCGGTCTGTAGCGGCGAAACGTGGACGTGGGATGGCACGGTTTGGATACCACATGTTCAAAGCGGCCCAGCCGCGAGAAAGTATCACGCGCTTTGCTTTGACACGATTCGTGGAGTAGCGGTCCTTTTCGGCGGGATAATTACCCCTCCCGGTGTCGCACCCACCTTTTTCCCAGATACTTGGGAATGGGACGGAAGCGTTTGGGTCCAAAAATCCATAACCGGACCGCGCGCGCGTTTTGGACATGCAATGGCCTTTGATCCTGTTCGCGGGGTCTCTGTCCTCTACGGTGGTGAGACCGAGTGGCCTTCGAGCGGCAACGATACTTGGGAATGGAATGGCTCTGCTTGGACCAATCGAGTTGTCAGCGGCCCCGGTGCAAGGTTGTACCATCGCATGGCATTCGATCAAGCTGTTCAGCGTGTGGTTCTTTCCTGTGGCTTTGGTAATGGTACTGCCACAAACGAAACTTGGTTCTGGGATGGGTCAGCTTGGGAACGTCAACTCGGCATCGCCGCGCCAGCGCGGCGTTACGCTGCAGCGGTGACATTTGATACGCTACGGCGCACGCTTCTTCTCTTCGGTGGTGAATCTGGCTCGAATAGCATGTTTAGCGACACTTGGGTGTTTGTACATGCCTGCCCCGCTGACTTCAACAACGATGGCACCGTCGACTTCTTCGATTACCTCGACTTTGTCTCCGCCTTCGCCGCTGGCGACCCATCCGCCGATTTCAATCGCGACTCAATCATCGATTTCTTCGACTACCTCGATTTTGTCGCCGCCTTCGCTCAGAGCTGCTGAAATCAGTCTCCAAAATCCCTCCTCAAACCAGCAAAAACAGCATCGGACATCCTGCGCCCTATTTTCGTCCGGTACCGCACAAAACCAAACCTCAGCGATCAAACGCTGGTATCATCTATCTACAACCAACGCGCACTCGGAGTTTCTTTATGCAGATCAACGTCTCTTTTCCCGCTCGCCCCAAAGCACTGCTGCTCGCACTCGGTGCACTCTTTCTCGTCGCCTGTGCGACTCCCAGAAAGTCGATGCCTGCAACGGCGGAGCGCCCTGTGACCGACACTCTCCACGGCACTCAGTTCACCGATCCCTATCGCTGGCTCGAAGGTGACAACTCAGATCCCAAGCAAATGGGTAAGGTCAACGACGAAGTCGCCGCCTGGACCGATGCGCAGAACGCTTACACACGCTCACTCCTGGACAATCTCCCCGGCCGCAGCAAGATCGAAGCGGGCCTTCGCCCACTCATGGAAATCGGTTCGGTCTCAACTCCCACAATCCGCGGCAACCGCTATTTCTTCACCAAACGGGAAGGCACTCAAAATCAGGCCATCCTCTATTACCGCGATGGCTACAAAGGCACATCTAAGCTCCTGATCGATCCCACCAAAATCGACGCTGATGGACTCACCACGCTCTCAGGCACCTGGCCAAGTCAGGATGGCAAACTCCTCGCCTACGGAACCTACCGCAAGGGCGATGAAAATACAACTATCAATCTCATGGAAGTTGAGACCGGGAAAAAACTGACCGATGAAATCCCCGGCAAAGCCGGCGGCGTCGAATGGCTCCCC
>SXOY01000002.1 GCA_005776545.1 Planctomycetia bacterium
ACCATGTGTCTGGATGCAGCGCACAGACTGTGGGAAGTGCGATTGCGCCGCCGCTGGCGCCCAGTGCGATGCGAGGGAGGTGTGCGAGCGCGGGACGTTCGCGGGCAGTATGTTGAATCGCGGCGTCGACTGCATAGGCGCACTCGGCGATTCGGGAGTTGACGGTGGCGGCGATGAGTTGCGAGTTTTTCTCAACATCATCTGCATCGTTGGGATTGATGGTGAGCGACAGTTGCTCAGTGAAGCGTGAGGGGTGCGAGAACATGCGGATCACGGCGATGCCGCGAGAGCGAAGGTGGAGGATCAATGGTTCGAGGACCTGTTCCGGCGTGCCGAACATGCCGGGTAGCAAAACGACAAGGTGTGTAGTGTCGCTGTCGATCGGGTCATAGAGGGCGAAAGTTGTACGTTCGAGGGTTAGTACTTCGGCGTCTTGCTGGGTGTCTTGCTGGCGCGAGGTGGTGCCGGAAACGAACTTGAAAACCATTGAAGCATCTGGAGATCCCGCGCGGAGATAAGGCGGCGGCTTGATGCGAGATTCAACTGGGGTGGCGTTTGTGCCTTCGAGTGTCCAACGCGAGATGCCTGGGAACTTGGCGATGAGTGCCGCGAAATCCAGTTCATCGCTTGCGGTTTTCTCACTGTTGTTGGAAATGCGGCGGATGGTAAAGGTGGAGGCGGGAGAGGAGAGCGGGACAATTACGCCGCGGATGGAGGAGTCTTCTGACCCCCATCGAGTTGGCCATGATGTGGAGTAATCGAGAAATTCGATAGAGGAATCGGGAAGGAAGATATCCGCCGCGGCTTTGGGCGGAACAGGGATGAGCTGGGCGCATGCTGATCGAATGGTGACGATGCAGAGGGCGAGAGCTAGGAATGAGAACTTCGCGGCTTTGGTCACGACCGATACCCATTGGGATGAGATTTGAACCAATTCCATGCGGATTTCACGGTGTCATCGATCGATGTGATTCGCGGCGACCAGCCGAGTTCCTGCTTCAAGAGGGAGGAGTCGCTGAAGAGTCGGGCGGGGTCGCCTGCGCGGCGTGGGTGTTCGATGACTTTGAAATCAACACCGGTGACGCGTTTGGCGGCATCGATCACCTGGCGAACGCTCACCCCTTCGCCGATGCCGAGGTTAAAGGCTTTGGTGTCTCCAGGCTTGAGAGATTCAAGAGCCGCGATGTGTGCATCGGCGAGGTCATCGACGTGCACATAGTCACGGATGCATGTTCCATCAGGTGTGGGATAATCGGTTCCGAAAATCTGGATACTCTCGCGCTGGCCGAGTGCGGCTTGCAGAATGACAGGAATGAGGTGCGTTTCAGGGGTGTGATCTTCGCCAAGCGAGCCGTCGAGTGCGCACCCGGCGACATTGAAGTAGCGGAGGGCGGCATATGCGAATGGTCGGTCTGCGCGGCGGCGGGATTCGGCAAGGTCGCGCATCATCCATTCGCCGGCAAGTTTGGTGCGGCCGTATGGCGAGAGCGGTTCTTGCGGGCACGATTCGGGAATGGGGATCAGGGACTCGGGCGGTTGGCCGTAGGTGGCACAACTTGATGAAAAGACGAAATTCTGGACGTTGACGCGGTCGATGGCATCGAGCAACGTGTTCATCGCCGTGACGTTTTGCCGGTAGTAGTTCATGGGCGAATCGATCGATTCGCCGACGTAGGTCAGTGCCGCGAAATGCATGACGGCATCGAAGCGATGCTCTGAAAGGAGCGATTCAATGACGAATCGGTCGGCGATATCAGCACGCACGAAGTTGAAGTTGTCTTGCCCAAGTTTCTTGAGGATCTGTGCCGCGGCCAGGTGTCCGCGATAGAGACTGTCGACACCGAGCACGTGGTGACCGCGGGCAATCAGTCGAGCGCAGGTGTGAGACCCGATGTATCCTGCAGCGCCGGTGACGAGGATATTCATGGCAGACTCCCGTTAGATCATGACTGCTTGAGATATCGGTAGAGGAAGATCGCGCTGACCGCAAGTACACCAATCACGACGGTGGCGATGTTGAAATACTTTTCGATAAAGGTCTTTGCCGGCGGCCCGATCCAATAGAGCAAACCGGCGACGAAGAAGAAGAGTCCGAAGCGACCCAGGACGCTTGCGACAATGAACTCGATGAACGGCGCTTCGAAGAGACCGGCGGTGACGGTGTAGACCTTATAAGGATGCACGGCAATTGCGCCGATCGTGAGCAGCCACAGGCTCTGGCAAAATTCGTGCGCGTGATCGATGACAGACTGAGAGGTGATTTTGAGCAGAATGGTCCGCGCGGTATCGGAGAAGAAGTAGCCCACTCCGTAACCAACAACGCCGCCGACGACATTGGCCGCGGAATTCACTAAAGCGATGGTCCAGGCCCGTTCGCGGCGTTGGAGAGTCATGGGAATCTGCAACACCAGTGACGGGATGGGAAAGAAAATCGCTTCGGTGAAACTCACGAGCGCAAGCACGAGCATGGAGTGTTTGTGATCGGCGAGCGAGAATGTCCAGTTGTAGAGGCGACGGTGAATCGCCCAGCTTGGCACTGGAGGGGATTGCGTTGTGGAGGGTTGTGTTTCCATAGTGAGATCGAGGCCCACAGAGTAGGTCTATGAGGATTCAGTCTCTTGGAGGAGGCATAACCTTCAGGCATGGATGCAGGTCGCCCACAGGAACAAACCGCCGCGATAACGCTTCGAGAGACAGAGAAGCGATTCGTTGAAACATGGGGTCAGATGGCGGGGGCGTGGGGGATCAGCCGCACAATGGCCGAAATTCACGCCATTTTGTATCTTTCGAGCAAGCCGCTTTCGATGGATGATCTGATGAGTCGGCTAGATATTTCTCGCGGGAATGCGTCGATGTCACTCCGTTCGCTCGTGGACTGGGGGATTGTTTCGCGGGTGCATAAACGGGGAGATCGCAAGGAGTATTTCCAGGCAGAGCAGGACGTATGGGCGATGTTCCGAGCGATTGTGAGGGAGCGCGTGAAGAGGGAGGCTGAACCCCTTGCCGCACAACTACATGAAATCCGCGATTTGACTCGACGGAGCGCGAAATCTGCCCGTTCGGCGACTGAAGCGGAGAAAGTGGAACTTGCGGAGGTCAACAAGCGGCTGGAGAGCATGATTAACTTCTTTCAGATGCTGCAATTGCTGTCAGAGCGGTTTGTGAGTCCCGCGGGGAGAGGACTGCAGGAGGCGGCAACTTTGCTTGGCAAAGTGAAATCTCTGGCCAGAGACCTGTAACCAGCCGATCTATCCTTGCCGATTGTTCGTAGAGAAGGATACCAATGGCAAGTTCTGAACCAGACCCGCAGGATACCGGATCGAGCATTAAAGAGACGGTGATATCGCTCACGATTTCATTCGTGTTCGCGTTCGTGTTCCGCGGCTTTATCGTGGAAGCGTTTGTGATTCCTACGGGTTCGATGGCACCGACGCTGATGGGCGCGCACATGCGGTTCGCAGCACCAGAGACCGGATATGTGTGGCCGGTGGGTCCGTGGGAGACGCTGCAGGATTTTCAAACGGCGGTTCCGCTTCAGGGCACGAAGGTTCCGATCAAGGTAAACGACCCGATGAGCGGCGCGCCGGTCGGCGGGGGAACTGGTGTTCGTAATGTGCCGGCGACGGCGGGCGATCGCATCTTTGTGCTTAAGTATCTGAAGAGCATCATCGACCCAAAGCGATGGGATGTGATTGTGTTTCGCAATCCAGGTCGACCTGAGACCAATTTCATCAAGCGATTGATCGGGCTGCCCGGAGAGCAGGTCGCGTTTGTTGATGGAGACTTGTTCACGCGAGTTGCTGAAAATGGGGGCGAACACGATGTTGCGCCGTCGCAGGTGTATCCGGCGGGCGCGGATGCGTGGAACAGTGCGGATTGGAAGATTCAGCGAAAGACCGAGCTTGCGCAGAAATCGGTCTGGCAGTTGGTGTTCGATAGTTTTTACGCCGCACCAAAGGGTACAACAAAACAGCCGTGGTTGAGCAAAGACGCGGGATGGGATTTTTCTGCGGGCACTTCATATGCGTTGAAGTCAGAAGCGCCAGCAACGCTTGAATGGGACCATGTCAAGTGGCCGATTCTGGATACGTATCCGTACAACCAGGGGCAACGAGTCGGCGATGTTTTTGATCGCACTCCAGATACCAACGAGTTACTGTTTTCGCTGCGTTTCAATAATGGGTACCTGGTTTTTCCAGTTTCAGACCTTCGACTGGCTGCCAATATTGTGCCTGAGAAATCGAACATGGATTTTGCGGGAGTGGTGGTTGCCCGCGGGCATGAGTTCCGCGCACGAATTGAAAAGGGCTCGCGTGGCGTGCTTGAGATGCGGGCTGGCGCTACTGGGGCGTGGACGGTTCTGACCGAAGGCACTCTCAGTGCGCCGCTTCAAGCAGGGCAGGCTCGCGAAGTAGAATTCTGGCATGTCGATCAGAGTCTTGCGTTATGTATCGATGGCAAACGCGAGCTATATGCGGAATACGAGTGGGGTCCGATCGAGCGGCTGGCATATGCGACCACATTGAAGTCGACAGACATCGCCGGCTTTGATGTGAATCACTATCCAGTGCTTTTTGACCAGGCGAATTACAAGCGAGCCCAGGCTCGGTTTGAATTTGCCGGTTCAGCCTGTACGCTTTATCGCGTGACCATGTCGCGCGACCTTCACTATCAGGCAGCTGTGTATAACCAGACCAATGGTGACACCCGGCTCGAGCATAGTCGTGCTGGAATGGCGGCGGCCGCCACAAGCCCGCTTTCAACAGTTACGCTCAATTCGCATGAGTACTTCTGTTGCGGCGATAACTCTCCACAATCGAGCGATTGCCGGCTGTGGGATGTTCCAGATCCGTGGGTTGCGAATCGCATCAACCCGCAATTTGGTGTTGTTGATGAGCGGTTGGTGATTGGCAAAGCGTTCATTGTGTATCTGCCCGGTCTTGGTAATTCCAGGAAGTTGCCAATGATCGACTTTGGACGAATTCGGTGGATCTGGTAGCGAGACTGTTGGCGTAGGTGGTGTCGCACTTGACCGTACAGACAGCAGGCAGTCGGCATCAGGGAATGCAAGATCCGGAAAAGCGCAGCTTCAGGCTACTGCAATTCGATGCTGGCGATTGTTACATCGTCAGCAAATGCGATATCGCCGGAGGTGTTGGGTCGTGAGAAATCCGGGGCTGTTGCGTGCGTCAG
>SXOY01000303.1 GCA_005776545.1 Planctomycetia bacterium
ACAAATGGGGCCTGTCGTGGCAGATCACGCCGCGCGTGCTGACGGAGGCAATGGCCAAGGGTGGCACTGTTGCCAAGCGAGCATTTGAGGCGATGATGACAATGCGAAAGATCGATGTCGCAACGATCGAGGCGGCGGTGCGCAATCAGACTCGCTGAGCCAGAGCGAGTAAGATTGGGAAGGTGGAGATTCTCACGCAGACACAGATCTGGTCACCGACTCACCCCCAGTCGCCGCATCCAGATATTCCGGTATTTTGCTGTGCAGTTGTGGTCCTGCAAGTAGAGTGGACCTGGTTCGGGCAATTCTTTGATTGGTGCGTATCCGGTCACACCTGAGAGTTCGGCTTCGTTGTGGATCAGTACTCCGTTGTGCAGAACGGTGATCCGCGCTTTTTCGAGTCGCTTGCCTGTCGCATCAAATCGGGCGGCTCTGAAAATGATGTCATAGGTCTGCCACTCGCCCGGTTCGCGTGATGCATTTACTAAGGGGGCGTATTGCTTATACAACGCGCCGCACTGACCATCTGCATACGTCTCAGATTGAAACGAGTCGAGCACCTGCACCTCATATCGGCCCTGCAGGTACACACCTGAATTTCCCCGATCTTGTCCGCCACTGGTCGCGGGCGACGGGGTTGCAAATTCCACGTGCACTTGCGCATCAGTGAAAAGTTCTTTTGATACGATCGATCCGCTGCCCGGAGCAATCGTCATGGTCTTGTCGGCGTTGAGTTTCCAGCCTGCAGCGCCACCACCAAACTTGGCAAAGCCGTCCAATGAAGTCCCATCAAAAAGCACGATCGCATCCGAAGGCGGGCTGCTCGCATCTTTGCATGCAGGTGGCGGCGTGATCACCGGAGGTTGAGGTAACTCTGCCGGAGCTGCAACCGCAGTTTTTGGAGGAGCGGTTTCCGCAGGCTTGGGAGTCTGCGGCTGGTTCAAAAACAGCAATCCCGCGGCCATCATGGTGAGTGTCATCATGCCAAAAGCATAGTGCCCGAATGGGTCAGGGCGACACCGGCTACACGCTCAATGTGCTTTTCGGTTTTGCGTTTCTTACGCAGCTTTGTCGCCTGAGGTTGGCGGCGACACATCTACCGCCGCATTTGTCAGCGATTTGAAAAACAGACCCAAGTCAAATTCGCCCGGATAGGCGATCTCGAAATTGTCGCCGCTTACATCGAAGCCTTCTGCGGAAATCACGGTCAGGTCGCGGCGGAGGCGCAGGTCAAACCGCTCGGCGTGTGGTCGCGAATTCCAGCCGCGTGAGAGATCGCCCAGGGACTCAACCTGCGGTCTGCATGGGTCATCGGGCGACCAATCGGTCACCACTCCATCGATTCCATTTGATAATGTGACAACTGTTCCCGGCCCGTACGCCGGAACGACATGCACGAGAGCCTTGAGGATCACTGGGTCGATTGCTCGCGACAAGACGCCACTGCGAAGCTCTTTGATTACTCGCACAATTGGCATGGCTGGCCGGCGGGGTTCGCCCGGAATTCGAATTGCTTTCTGCCAGCGAAGACGATCAAAGAGGTCGGCGACCGCCGCGATTCGTGGAAAAATGTGGATCTTTGAACCCGCGGGAGATCGTGGTTTGCGACCGGGCACGATTTCGCCTGGAAACCCGGTTCCATCAAATTTCTGATGATGATGAAGGACGACAGCTGCGGCGGAGGGTTCTATTTCGCCTCGGACAATTTCATAGCCCAGTGCCACGTGGCGTTGCCATTCCACATCGGTCTCATCAAAATCTCTCCGCCATCTCTGCACAACGGGCGGCGAGAGTTTCTGCATTCCGATGTCATGGAGCAATGCGCCCATTCCCAGCGGCGTGACATCGCGAGCAATTGTGGTTTTCAGGCGTGCACGCTGGTGCACTAGATACCCTTCGAGTTTCAGCCCCATCAAGAGTGAGAGGAAACACACATTGCCCGCGTGTTGCAGCGCTTCATCATCCATTCCCAGGTCGCTGATGTAGAGAGCCGCCATTGGGTTAGACGTGATTGACTCGAGCAGGTCGGACACTGCGCGTCGCACCGGGAAGAAGTCGATCTTGCCGATCGCTTCGGTCCGCACAACGCCAAAGACGTTGTCAAGCGCGGATGCGGTGGCCACGCAGCTCGCTTGCATTGCCGGGCTGACATAGCCCGCCAGGAACCCAAGCTCCGGAATTTCAATCCACAGATCGCGAATCCCGATCTCGCGCAAATGCTCAATCGCGTGCTCATCGATCTTTGCGCCCTTGTTGAGTAAAAGGGTGTCAAACCGCTTGGGATGCCTGATCGGCACCGCAAGTGTCATCTGAGGACGAGCCATGAATATGGGTACGCGCAGCATGTCGTGCCATCACTATCGGGTGTTTGGGCGGCGGGTTGTTGGACTTGCCGCGGGATTTGTGGAGCGAGGCGATTCAGTTGACAGTGATTGACTCAGGCGGAATGTCAACTGTGATGTTTGGGAGGTTTGTGTGGCCTGTAGCGGGAAAAGTGCAGAGTACAGAGTGCCGAGTGGGAAGAGACTCAGAATTGACTACTGCCAGGTGTGGATGTACTTGAGCTTGGTGGCGATAGGACGTTGGGTTCTCAACCGGGCGCTGACGCTTCCGGTTCCTTAAGCGTTGATCTGTGTCGACAGATGCATGTGGTGATTGCAAAGATCTGGGCGTAAGTAACCCCGATGCGTGAGCGAGTCTGTTGAGAACGAGATTGCATGACTGCAACAGGGTGAAAAAAACAACTCGATCAAGTAGTCATAGATAGTCTGGCGTCAGTTTGACGACGCAGTTCGCGATTACTTCATGCCAAACAACTCAATCTCAAAAATCAGCTTTGCGCGTGGTGGGATGACTGGTGGGCTGCCGCGTTCGCCGTAGCCGAGTTGATAGGGGATTGTGAGTTTGCGTACGCCGCCGACTTTCATTCCTGGAATTCCTTCCTGCCAGCCTGCGATCAGGCTGCGGAGCGGGAAAGTTGCGGGCTTGCCATCGCGGCTTGAATCGAATTGTGTGCCGTTTTCGAGCGTGCCGGTGTAGTGAATTGTGACTGTGGCGTTGCGAGGACATGCGATTCCTTCGCCAACCTTGATGTCTTCAACGATGAGTCCGCCGGGTAATTCCTGAATCATGTTCCGCTCCTGGTATGTTTGGGTGGCACCATGATATGCATTGCTCACGCAATCGGTGATTTTCCGAAAAACTCCAGCACAGCTTCGCACGCTTACACACTATTCAGCGCGATTGCCATTTCCGGAACTTGCTCGGCTCGCGGCGGGTTTGAGAGGTCAATGGGTACATACACGCCGCGTTCGTGGTCGCTGTTGAGCACTACTGCACAGGGTGGCACGAATCTCGCGCCGCTCTCTGCGTGTTCATGTCCCAGCAAGAACATGCTCGCGCCCCAGCGTTCTACAAGGTCTTCGATCGATTCGGCGTCGTACCCGCGTCCCCAGATCAGATGGTGGACGCTCCCTGCGCGTGCGCGGTAGTCTTCCTGGGTCAGTGCCCGCGAGAAAATCGATGGATCAAATCGTCCCATCATGGCGACTGCGGGGAGACTGTGACAGACTATGAAGTCAGAATTGGGGCACACACAGCGCAAGCCGATCGGCATTGAAATAATGAACTCTTTGATGGCGGACAGGACTTCGTCCATGTCGCCGCCAAATACGTATTCCACACCTTTTTTGAAGGCCAGCACCGGTTGCACGCCGTCCTTGAGAATAGCCGTTTCATGATATTGTGCAAGTTCATGATTGGCGAGCAGGGTGTGAATACGTTCCGGATACGCGGCCTTCAGCCCCGCGATTTTGGTCAAGGCGCGGTAGCTCAGGTCCATGCCCCCCATCAAACGATCGGAGTGAATGACCTCGTGCAAAACCAGGTGGGTGTCGTTTCGCTCGTCCAGCTGTGCCACGCGGCACAAGGCATCAAGGTGAAACGGATTGTCATGCAGGTCGCCGGTCGCGATCAGCAGCCCCGGATAGGAAATGCGATCAATGCCAAAGACGCGGCAGCTCGCCTCGATGTTGGCGCGTGCGCCCGCCCGCAGTGTTTCACACACGCTCTGGGCATCTCGAAATTCAATCGGAGCGACCGGCACGTTGCCCTCGCTATGAGAAGGCTATGAGAAGAAATCGAACACTTCAGAATTGGGATGCCGGCTCGTCATACTGATCCATCGGCACTGTTTTCGCGGCGAGAATCGCCTTGATAAGGTCAAGCTGGTCTGCGACCAGTTTCATATTTGCAGGACGATTGGCAGGGTCGATCTCAACGCACTGCATGATCATCTGATTCAGCCGCGGATGCACCTGCGGATTGAGTTCAATCACCGGCTTCGGCTTCTCAATCAACGAATCATCAAGCTGCGACACCAGGGAATCGCCCTTGGCCATGGCTGTGGGGATGTGCCGCCGCGTAAACACCCAGTACATCGTCGCACCCAGGTTGTAGACATCGGTCGACGGCGTAATCGGGCGGCGGTGGACCTGCTCAGGTGCAATGTAATCAGGTGTTCCCTGAATTCGTTCTTTGACTGTACCGACTTTGCAAGATTGGCCAAGATCAATGATCTTCGCAATGGCTTTTGCGCCGGGCGTGATCATGATGTTGTTTGGCTTCATGTCGGCGTGTACATAGCCATGCCGGTGCATCGCGTACATTGCCGAGGCCACCTGGTGAAAGATGTTGACCGCCAGGTCCATGCTCGTATCGGGCGAACGGTCAAGCGCTACACCGTCTACAAACTCCATGACCAGAAAGAGCTCGGTCACATTCAGCAGCCCGCTTTTTTTCTTGATTACGCGGTCGATCTTGCGGATCGAATCATGGTCAATCTCAGAGGCGATCTTGTATTCAATTTCTGCCTGCTCGAGAAACCGCACATCTTTTTCTGTGTGTTTGGCCACATGCTTGAGTGCCCAGATCTGTTTGCTTTTTGGATCTTGAACCAGGTAAATGATCGACGCCGCGCCTCGGCCAACCTCGGCCAGGACGCGATAGCCCTCGATCATGTCACCTTTCTTGATCTCGCTGACCAAACTCTGGCCCCTTCACCCAAGTTTCGCAGGTTCATTTCACAAGACCCTAACAGAATCCCAAGAAATAAACCATGTGCAGTACGAGGACTTCCGCACCAATGATTGGCGTGGTTCCCAATGAGCAACGATCGCACCGGAGATTCACCGGTATCGATCCTTGAACTGACAGTATGTCAACAGAAATGCAAAAGTGCAAACCTGACAGCCTCAAGACGCCGCCAGTTGCGGAACTTCGTTGCCCAATAATGTTGGGTATCGATCAAAAGCCAAATGTCCAATGAGGCCTTAGCGGCCGGCTTCAATTTGAGCCCGGAACTGGGC
>SXOY01000025.1 GCA_005776545.1 Planctomycetia bacterium
CGCGAGTGCCGCGGCGGTGGGTTCATTGATAATTCGCTCAACCTTGAGGCCTGCGATTTCGCCAGCGTCCTTTGTTGCCTGGCGCTGTGCATCGTTGAAGTATGCCGGCACCGTGATGACCGCGCGTTCAACTTTTTCGCCCAGGTAGTCTTCAGCGGTCTTCTTGAGATCCATCAACACGAAGGCTGAGATCTGCTGCGGTGTGTACTGCTCGCCACGGATTGCGACTTTTACGAAGTCTTCGTTGGCGCCCATCACTTGGTAAGGGACCATTTTCTCTTCACCAAGCACTTCGGCGTGGCGGCGGCCCATGAACCGCTTGATCGAGAAGACGGTGTTCTTGGGGTTGGTCACCTGCTGGTGTTTGGCGGGATAGCCAATCAGGCGTTCGCCTTTGTCGGTGAATCCGATGACCGATGGGGTGAGGCGGCTGCCGCCAGAATTGATGAGAACCTTCGCCGCGCCGCCCTCCATGACAGCCACGACTGAGTTTGTTGTACCGAGGTCGATTCCGATGATCTTGGACATAAGTAAGGATGCTCCGTTCTGACGAGTCACCTTTGGGGCGATCGCCAAGAGGTAAATGGCAACCGGCGTGCCAAAGGCAATGCTGGTCTCAGAGCCTAACAAACAACGATCAGAGGTAAATAAGTGGCTCTGGTGAACTGCCAACGCTGTTCGTAAGCGGCCTGAACAGCCTCAATCTGCCAAAAGGGCAGGGCGTCTACACCGAGCCAAGTCTGACGCGCAGGCCGATGCCGTTCAGCAACCTGAACCGAAGGCCTCGACAAAGTCCAGGTAATCAAATAGATCGGGCGTGCCATCACGATTGAAATCTGCTCGGTCTGTCGTAGCAGCAAAGGCCTCAACGAAATCGAGGTGATCAAACAGGTTCAATTCATTGTCACAATTGAAGTCGGAGGGGCAGCCGTCATTGGAGAGTTCAACAATGCAGGTGGTGTACTGGGCATTCGGGCCTGGTGCCGGATCATTGGCGATTAACAACAACATTCCGAAACCTCGCAATGCACCTTTAGGAAGAGTGAGTACAAGAGTTGCAGTCGAAGCTCCCAGCGTAACTGGGGAATCAAAGGTGAACTGGGCATTCCAGAATCGGCTTTCGGGGTCACCGTCACACTCTGCTGCAAACTGGTTATCGATGCGAATCGCCGTTGGAACTACACCGCCATCATCAATATACGTTGCATCTACGATCGGGACGACGCAACTGGGGAACCATGCCGCGATCGAAAGCGAGTTGTGGATCGGCAACGCGGCCAGGGGACGCTCACGTATGACGACATAGTCGAAACGCGGATCTTGGAACATGCCGCATGTAAACACACCGGATGTTTCCAGTGTCAGTCCGGTGCAGACAGCTTGCGGGCCACCAGGAATGGCAAAGACATCTCCTACGCAATTGTTCGCAGCCAAACCAATCGCGCCAAGAGCTACTAGAAGGCTGGAACGAAGGCTTGAGATTATCATGAAAACTCTGATCTGCCGCGAAGGGGTCGTGTACTTGAGCATGGTTGACACTCCGAGATTACTACAATCTTGCGTATGAAACAGGTCACAGCTGCAATAGGCGCATTTCTTCTCTCCTGTTCAATCGGCTATTCGCAGGAAAAGCCCCCAACCCAAATCGAATTCGCCCCCGTCACCCGCGAGGAACTTTCCCACGCCTACATGCGGTTCGACTCGCTCCTGCAGCAGAACCCGCAATCTCCGGAACGGATGATCGAGCTTAACAAGGGTTTCGATGCTGTCACGCAGAAGTTCTTTACATTTCAACTCGCCGCCGCGACCCACGATCTGAACGAACTCTCGCTCTCGCTTCTGCCTGCTGATGCTGACAGAGATGCGTACCGCGTCGCGTGGTCACTCGCGACGGAACTTTCTCCTGTGGAACTTCGCACCGATTCGCCAGACGCAGCCATCGTTCTCCGCGGCATGTACCCGGTCACTGCGGTCGCGCCGGTTTCGCTATGGGTTGAACTTGCGCCATCAGATGCACCGTTGCTGCAAGTAACCCCTGTGCTTCACAAAGTTGTGGCGATGGTTGGTTCACCAGTGCAGCTTCGCTTGCCGCTGAAAGCCGTATTTGCCGCACGCGAGAATCTCTCGATCACACTTTCATTTTCTGCTGACGAGCTGTTTGAAACTCGGCGCTATCTGGTGCCTCGCGCCGATCCAGAGTTTTTCTCCGGGCCATTTGCGCGCAAACTCGCTACGTTCAAAGACACCGATGGAAAAGATGCCGGATACCAACGCGCTAATGCTATGTGTGCTGAGCGAATCAAAAATTTTTCCGGAACGCACTCCGCAATTCGATCGGCGCAATATCTTCTCAATCCAAAAATCTACGAACGTCAGCTCTATCAGGAAATAAAGCTGCTCTCGGGTGGCATCAATCCGTATCGAAACCGTCCTGGTGATATCTGGCGTCCGATTATTTCATCGAAGGCAAAGTATCCCGCAGTTCCGTGCCGCGTGTATGTCCCTGCTGCTCTCGAAAACGCAGTGTCTGGCAGTTCGCTGGGCACCCCCCTGATCATCGCCCTTCACGGCGCGGGAGGCGATGAGAGCATGTTCATGGATGCGTACGGAAGTGGCGAGATCAAACGCCTCGCCGATGAGTTCAATTGTATTGTCGCTTCACCATCTACTAACGCGCTCATGCTTCATGGCGCAGCGCTCGCGGACCTGATCGATCAACTCTCCGAAGATTTTAATATTGATAAGACTCGTGTCTATGTCATCGGTCACTCGATGGGTGCTGGCTTGGCTTCCAGAATCGCATTTCAACGGACTGATATCGCGGCAGCGGTTTGCATTGCAGGTGGCGATTTCGCGGCGGCGGCAGGATCACGTTCCTGTCCCACTCTTGTGTTTGGCGCACAGCTTGATCCGCTCATGTCCGCGGAGGTTCTCGCGAAAAAAGTTGCTGCTGCAAAGGCGGCTGGTCACACGATCGAATACCGCCTTGCAGAGAATCAAGGACACACGCTCATTGTCAGCGCCAAACTTCGTGAGTCCGTGGAGTGGTTGCTTACCCACACCCTTGCCACCAAGTAGCCGATCGTCACAGGTCGTCACGGGCCGTCACGGACACAAACGACTAGGTATCGAAGTGCGTAAATCCTATCAAACCTCAAACACGCATGCGTAATTCTCCTCGTTTTCTGCGTCAATCTTGCCTCAAGTCGTCTGTTCTAATCGCCTCCTCCCGATCGCTTCCCTATCCTTGTGTCTCTGCAACCAACCTCTGCCGCGCCCGCGAGACTCGCGGATGATCATCCGCCCGCCGCGCGACATTGAGTGAATCTTGAGAAAAGGGTTTTTGGTCATATGAATAATTCAGAATCCGCCCCAATTGGCGGCCCAATCGGCGACCAACTCACCGAATCCGAACCACTGGCCGCAGTCGAAGTGAACTCCGAACCCAATGTTCCACTTTCGGACATCTTTGATCCGACAGCCACTTTCGAATCGCTTGGCCTTCGCAACAGCGTTCAGAAGGGCATAGATGCCGCGGGCTACAAGTATCCGACGCTGGTCCAGTCTAAATTGATTCCCGCGATCCTCGCCGGCAAAGATGTGATGGGTCAGGCTAAGACAGGTTCAGGAAAGACTGCCGCGTTTGCATTGCCACTTTTGCATCGTTGCGAAAAAGAGCTGGCTGGGCAAGCGTTGATTCTGTGCCCCACACGCGAACTTGCAATTCAGATCACCGCAGAGATTGATGCACTTGGACAGTTCACGCCTATTAAGGCCGCCGCGATCTATGGTGGCGATAACATGCGTGAGCAGATGGATGAACTCGCACGCGGGCCGCAGATTCTGGTCGGCACGCCTGGGCGCGTGATGGACTTTGCTGAACGCGGCAATATTCACTTTAAGAACGTCAAGTTCGTTGTGCTCGATGAAGTCGATCGCATGCTGGATATTGGGTTTCGTGAAGACATCCGCACGATCCTCGAGAAATGCAAGCCGCCAACTGAGCGGCAGACGATCATGGTGTCGGCGACCATCTCTGATGAAATCGATCGGCTCGCGCGCAAACAGATGAACAATCCAGAGAAGATTGAAGTCATCGGCAAGTCGCTGGTTGTTTCACAGGTCAAGCAATACCACTTGCCGGTCGATGCGTGGGACAAGAAGAAACTGCTTCTTCATGTGTTGCGTCACGAAGAACCAGCGCTCACGCTGATCTTCTGCAACCTCAAACGCACTGTTGATGAGATCTCTGAAGGTCTCTCGAAGCGCGGCATTGAAGCTCACGCGATTCACGGCGATCACCCGCAGCGCAAACGCAACAAGACGATGCAGCGCCTCCGTGAAGGCGAGCTTTCGGTCCTGGTGTGCTCAGATCTCGCATCCCGCGGCATCGATGTCGAGGGAATTTCACACGTCATCAATTTCGATTTGCCTCTGGATCCAGAGGTCTACGTGCACCGCATTGGGCGTACTGCTCGAGCTGGTCGCGCCGGTGTTGCATGGTCACTCATTTCTCCTGCTGAAGGAGATCTGTTGACTTCGATTGAGATGCTCACAAATACTGAGATTCCCAAGCTGCACTATCCTGATTTCACGCCGTCGCCCCGCCCCGAAGGATGGCGAGGCGATGATGGTCCGCGTAATCGTGCACAGACCGAAGCCGCGCCGCCACCGGAAGAGCCTCGCACGAGTTTCGCCCGGCCGCAGAACGATGGTTCGCAGCTTGCGCCGACTGGCTCGACCCCCGTGCCGCAGGTGGTAGCGTCAGCAACCGGTCTGCCCCTTCCGGCAACCGTTGACGCATCCAAATTCCCCGGCGGTATTGTTCCAACCAAACTGCCACCGAAGCGCATGATGGGGAAGGTCTACAAGAATCGCTGAGCCGAAAGAGTTCGGGGCACAAGGTGTGGTATCCTCACACTCAATGAGCCAGCCTGCAACTGATTCTGGAGAACCACTGCTGCAATCTGCGGCAACTGGTTCTCGCATGAGTTGGTTCTTCAATGGCGGCTGGAACTCGTACCAAAACGCGCAGCGAGAATTTGAACTTCAGTTTCGCAAAGATCGACTTGGGCACCGCCTCCAGACCTGGCTCACAGGGCTTATGTGCATCGTCGCGTGCATGCCGTCGACTTTTATCACTATTGGAATGGCGATCGTTGGAGGCTATTACTGTCTGCGGCTGACCAATACGTATCGCACTGCGTGGCGGCCATTTGTTTCGCCGTTTGCCGTGTGCTTTTTTGCGTTTGCATTGTGGCAGATGATCTCGATTTCTTGGTCACTCAACCCTGATCATGGCTGGAATGAGATATCCAAGTTGCGGTGGGCGATGTTTACCCTCGCGGTCTGGCCGGTGATCGATCGTCGGTCAACGCTTATTGCGTTTCTGTGCGGTGGGCTGTTTCTTGGGAATCTCTCGCAGGTCGCCGAGGAGATCGGTCGTCACTATGGAATGTACAACTCGCTGGTGATTTTCACCGGCAGGAACATCGACTGGATGCTCGATCTCAACCGTACTGGTGGCTGGTGGCATCCGTTGGCAGCAGGCTCGATGCTCGTAGCGGCATTGGGCTTGCACTTGCCCGCATCGATCATGGGCACTGGGAAGGTGCGAGTAATTGCACTCGCTGGATCGATCGTGTCGCTTGTCGGGATCGTTGCCACTGGAACGCGCGGCGCGATTCTGGCAGCTGTTGTGCTCATCGTAATTGTGGTTCTATATGCTGCTTTGCGTGTTCGTCCGTCAAGAAAGACGATTGGCATGTCCGCAGTCGTACTTGGAATCGCCGCCTGCATCGGGATGATGACCATCGGAGATCGCGTTGTCATCCGCGCCAGCAATGCGATCAATGAAGTGCAACGCGCCATTGAAAGCAAGAATTACAAGTCCGACAATGGTGCCCGAGTGCAAATGGCGATCTGGAGCTTTGAAGCGATCAAGGCTCGACCGTTCACAGGGATTGGAGCCGGCAGTTTTGAGGCGTGGTCGGCGCAGCAAGTTGTGGCAGAAGGCGGAGTGCCATCAAATCGTCTCGGTGACGACTCAACTAAGACAACAGTATTTGAACACGCGCACAACTCGGCACTTCATATCATCGTGACCACGGGAATCATCGGACTCGCGCTGGCACTTCTGACGGTGTTCAGCGCGCTTTGGGGAGCGTTTGCGACGCTCTCAATACAGCAGCAGGGGACCTACGCTGCGGGGCCGGGGTGGGCACTCATTGGCATGTTGATTGTCAGTATGACTGATCCGATTCACTTTAATACTCAGACGGGTGTTCTGTTGTTTCTGCTGTTTGCACTCTGCCCGGCGTGGCGTCCTTCAGAGACTCAGGGAGTGCACCAACCTTGAAACTGTTGCTCTTTGCAGATTACGTTCGCAGCTCGCC
>SXOY01000304.1 GCA_005776545.1 Planctomycetia bacterium
CAACTATCGCTCCAACTCGACACTTTCTAACTATCTTGCCCAGTCTAACATTTTGGGATTGGAAGGAATCGACACCCGCGCACTTACCAGAATCCTCCGCACCAGCGGCTCAATGAACGGCGTCCTCAGCGACCGCAACGATCTCACCGATGCCCAGCTTGTCGAACTCGCCAAGAAAGCGCCAAGCATGGCAGGCCAGAACCTTGTCCCCCGCGTTGGCTGCACCAGCGGCAGCTCGTGGAAAGAAACTCTCGGCGACTGGAAACCCGCCGATGTTGCAAAAACCTCGCACCGCTACAAAGTCCTGGCCCTTGATTGCGGCGCGAAAATGAACATCCTCCGCAATCTCGCTCAACGCGGCTGCGATGTGAAAGTAGTTCCACACGATATTTCCGCCACCGAAATCAAAGACCTCTATGCCCGGAAAGAAATCGATGGCCTCTTCATTTCTAACGGCCCCGACGATCCTGCGGCGGTCGAGGCAACTGTTGCGACACTACGCGATGTCATCAGCCAGGCACCCGATAAAACAGTCCCTACATTCGGAATCTGTCTCGGACACCAACTCCTTTCCCTCGCCATCGGTGCAAAAACCTACAAACTCAAATTCGGCCACCGAGGTAGCAATCAGCCCATCTTAAACAAACGCTCAGGCCATGTTGAAATCACAAGTCAGAACCACGGCTTCGCAGTAGAGCTTGAAAGCCTCAAGGCTGCTGGTGGCGAAGAGACTCACGTGCACCTGAACGATCAAACCGTTGCCGGTTTCAGGTTGCCAGATAGACCCGTTATGAGCGTGCAGTATCACCCCGAAGCCTCACCAGGCCCCCATGATGCGGGATACCTATTTGATGAGTTCGTCTCGAGTATGGCGGCACGCAAGGCCCGATAAGCATACCTGTAAGTCCTTGCAACTACAAAATTTCTGAAAAACTCGCGGATTTGGGGTTGTATTTCTCCGCAAATCTGGTACGGTGGTAGTAGTGGTGCCTCTGTTTGGAACAGATGCAGATTGAGGAGAGTTCGAAGGAAAGTACTGCCGCGAGATTCACAGTTTCATGTGGGTTGAGCCAAAACAAGAAAAATTCGAAATTTCGTTCATCGGTATGTGTTCAGGATTCAGTATTGCTATTAAGTAGTTCGGAAAAGTTGCAACTTGAACCTTCGGGAGAAAAGAAGCAACTTCAGGTCAGGAAGGTCCTAGATTGTGTCGAATAAAGCGATCTGTCATTGTTGGCAGATCCCATAGTGAAAGACCCCGCCCGACGGGGTGGGAGTTTCTAAACTCGAGTTTTTTAGAAGGAGTTCGCAGATGAAGGGGAAGAATATCGTCCTTACAGTCGCAGTTGTCGCAGCTTGTGCGGGTTCCGCAATGGCTGCCCCCGTTGCACCTCAGGCCAAGATGGTCAAGGCCAACATGGTCCCGACCCGCATTGATCCAGTCGGCATCGCCCCGCTGTATCTCATCGACGGCGTCGAAGTCGTTGGCGAAGAAATTCCTTACAGCAGCATCGTTCGCCCACAGGTCGATGCACGCAAAGCAATCTTTGATCAGTACGACGGCGATCCGGCCGTTGCCGCTGATTATCCCCCGGTGAACCGTGGCGGCCCCTGCGGCGGCGCTGGCTTCCTCTTCACCAACGGCACCGATACCGCTGCCACCAACTACTACCAGGTCAACGTTTCACACAGCACCGACGATTACAAGGGCGTTGATGCCTTTGGCGTTGGCAAGAACGTGACCGGTTGCGCCCTTCTCTGGAACCACTTGACCTCACCAATGGTTTGGGTCATTCGTTCACTCGATACCTTCAACGATGCCAACAGCGCAACCTTCGGTGCAGCTGGTGCTCGTACCCGCACCTACAGCGGCACACAGACCATCGGCGTCATCGTCTATTACGATGCGGCTGATGCTCCGATCGCTGGCGGCTTCTATTACTCATACGTCGATTGGCAAGGCGCAATCGTTCAGCCCGCTCTGCTTGACACCGATGGCGCTGTCAACTTTGCCTTCTACACCTCACACACAACCGTGACCGCTGCCACCATCAACTGGGGCGAGCAGCCCGCAATCTGGGGTACACGCGCTGACGAACTCCCCGCGCCATCCTCACTCCCCCGCGCTGGTGGTCCTCAGAACCCACTCTGGTTCATTGACGATTCGGGCGCTCTCGCGAGCACATCCGGCTACGTCTTTGGCCCAGGCAACGGTATTCTGACACCAAACGGCGCTGACGCTGGCCCCAACGAGTCCTACGCAATGGGTCCCTCAACCGATCCGCTCGACTGCTTCGCATCGACCGGTATCTGCTGGGCGCTCTTCGTTCAGGAATGCGTTGCTCAGGACGCAGCCACACTCTCAACTCCCGCTCACGGCGCAACCGGCGTGACCAACAACCTCCCAGGCCCCAGCTTTGAATGGGCTCCTGGTGCAGTTATTGCAACCGACTACTCTTGCAATATCTATCAGAACAACGTTCTGGTTCACACCATGAACGGCATTCTGACCACCACATTCGACCTTGATATCGCTCTTGCACCAAACTGCTACGAGTGGTCCATGGTTTCGAACGCTGGTGCAGGTTGCCCAGGCACAGAATCAGCTCGTAACGAATTCGCCATGGTCGGTGCAGATTGCAATCCTCCGTGCGTGGCTGACTTCAACGGCGACACCGTTGTTGACTTCTTCGACTACCTCGACTTCGTCGATGCTTTCAGCGCGAACGATCCTTCCGCTGACTTCAACGGCGACACGGTCATCGACTTCTTCGATTACCTCGACTTCGTCGATGCCTTCTCAACTGGCTGCTAATCCCAGTCAAGTGAGTTGATCTAAAACTCCAAAACGCCCGCATCGAAAGGTGCGGGCGTTTCTTGTTTTCGACCCGCTTTCCCGCAAAAATATTTTTGGCAAATTCTCGCCTGATACCTGATATGATCTTGCTTGCCTCACTTCCGCCACGTCGCTCGTCAGCGTGGCAGTTTGAAAGGAACCGCTTATGTATCGCAACGTCGCCGTACTCTCTTCCGCAATCCTCGCCGCAGCCTCTGGAATGGCACTTGCCAGTTCTCCCCAACTCGTCAAGTCCAGCCTGACTCCAACTCGCATTGATCCGGTAGGCATCGCTCCAATCTATGTCATTGATGGTGTTGAAGTCATCGGGGACTCAATCCCATACAGCACTATTCGACCAGCAATGGCAGGCCGCCGCGTTGTCTTTGATCAGTATGAAGGAGATGACACTGTCGCCGGCGACTACCCGCCCGTTGATCGCGGCGGCCCCTGCGGCGGAGCTGGGTTCCTCTACACAGCTAATACCGATAGTGCGAGCACCGATTACTTCCGTGTTAATATCTGCCACAGCACCGATGATTACAAGGGGATGGATCCATTTGGTATTGGCAAGCCCGTGACCGGCTGTGCGCTCATGTGGTATCACACACTTTCACCCATGGTCTGGGTCATTCGTGCAGCTGAAGAATTCAATGAAGCAAATGATCCCAATTGGGGCACCAGCACAGGACGTGGACGCACCTATCGCGGCGTTCAGCACATTGGCGTCGTTGTGTACTACAGCCCGACCGATGCGCCAGTTGCTTCAGGCCTGTATTACAGCTATGTTGACTGGGCTGGCGCAATTGTCCAGGCGGCACTGGTTGACACCGATGGTGCGGTCAACTTTGCATTTTATACTTCGCACACCGCGATTAACAACGCGAACCTCAACCCCAACGCCCAAGTCGCAAGTTGGGGAACACGCACAGATGAACTTCCCGCTCCGATGTCCAGCGCCAGACCAGGTGGCCAGATGAATCCCTTCTGGTATATAGATGATGCCGCCGCGCTTCATTCCGACCCCTATGTCTTTGCCAACGCAATCTCTGATGGGCTCATCAGCGTTGCAGGTGCTGGCGGCGGCCCAAACGAGACTTATTCCACAGGACCTTCAACGGATCCAGTCGATTGCTTCCGATCAACCGGTATCTGCTGGGCGTTGTTTGTGCAGGAATGTATCGCTCAAGACGCTGCAACGCTTGTAGCTCCTGCAGATAACGCTGTTGGCATCACTAATGTCGGCATTGGAGGCCCATCATTTGAATGGGCACCGGGCACGGTGATCGCTTCCGATTACACTTGCAATATCTACCTCGCCAATGTCTTGGTGTATGCAATGCCAGGTATTCTGACAACCAACTTTGATCTTGGAATTGCCCTCACCGATTGCGAAACGTATGAGTGGTCCATGGTTTCTAACGCTGGCGATCCGTGCCCGGGTGCTGAATCTGGGCGATTCACCTTCACAATGGCCGCCGGCGCGACACCTTGCTGCCCCGCTGACTTCAACGGCGACACTGTCGTTGACTTCTTCGACTACCTTGACTTCGTCGATGCTTTCAGCGCGAACGATCCGTCCGCTGACTTCAATGGCGACACGGTCATCGACTTCTTCGATTACCTCGACTTCGTCGATGCCTTCTCAACTGGCTGCTAATCCCAGTCAAGTGAGTTGATCCAAAACTCCAAAACGCCCGCATCGAAAGGTGCGGGAGTTTCTTGTTTTTGCGGCGTGCCACCGGCATTCCTGCCGGTGTTTGCCTTCGCATCTCGCTCCTGGCTCCAAAGCACTTCCCAAATCTACCGATAATCTCCATTTCCCCCAAACCAATCACGCTCAACATCCGAAGAATACATCAGGAGCCATGCACCTGAAGTTATCCATTTTTGCCCTCTGCTTTGTCTCGCACTTCGCAAGCGCAGATGGTCCCACGTCCCAGCCGCTCACGCGTCTCGACCCCATTTCAATCGCCCCAATCTATCATATCGATGGGCAAATTCGGATTGGTGAGGCGGTTCCGGTTTCGGCAATCACGCCAGCGATGACTGGGCTTGCATTAGCCTTTGACCAGTTTCAAGGCGATCAGGTCAGCCCGGCTGACTTTGCACCTGTTGAAGCAGATCTTTCGCCGTGCTTTGCTGCGTCCCCGGAGAATCGTTTTATCTTTGGATCGACCGCACGCAATGTGCACTTTGTGGGCGACTTCTCCGGCGCGGCTGCTGGTTCTATTGGCAAGCCCATTCACACTGTTGCGTTCGCCTGGTATTGGAATCCTCCGGGCGCATCACTGCAGAATCCATCTGCAGAGTACCTTGCGATTGATCTTGATTTCTGGCAAGAGTTCAATGCGGCCTGCGATCTTTCCTGGGTAGCGAGTCCCGATTCAATCACCGCCGCCCGAACTCATATTGCCGGTATTCGCTTATATTACAACCAGCCCGGCACGCCGGGTGGGCACTACTCTGTGGTCGACATTTCCACGCTCAACCTTCCGCCGATGACTTCTCAGTCTGGGGCGGTTGAGTGGAAA
>SXOY01000026.1 GCA_005776545.1 Planctomycetia bacterium
GCGCCGATTTGTATTCAAAGGTGTTGCCAAGCAACTCAGCGGCACACGCGTAGTCCTCAGCGTAACCGAAGAGCAGCGGGGCGTCCGATTGAACAAATCCGTCATCGTGCCGTGATAGGCTTGAGAGGCTTGATAGTCCCGAATTGCCCATGCCAGCGGCTCGCCTTTGCTCTTGCATCATCCCGTCGAGTCAGCACAAAAATCGAATACCCCGGCTCACTCGGTGCAATTGGCGTTCCACTTTCATTCACAATCTCCAGCAGCCGAAGTTTCGACTTCTCGATCAACTTAACCCATTGTTCTAGATCGTAACTTCGCAACTGATAGCAATCATCAACATGTTGAACGCTCTTTCCTTCATAGATGGTCAAGTGACTGATGACCTGTTCCATGCGTCCGGTGCGTGTCTTTCCGCCGCGTGCAGGCAAGTACTGTACGTTCTGAATGACGCGAGTCCTTCCAAGTTTGCCTTCCCACCGATCCTCATTGTCCGCCTCAATCCCATATGCTGAGAGCGACATGCCGATTACGTACACCCCGCCGGGTTTGAGTAGTTCGCTCACCGCATTGAAATGGCGAATCATCTGCGCATCGGTTCTCAAGTGCCGAATCGTGTTGATCGGAATGAACGCAAAATCAAATCGCTCTGACTTGAACATCTCATCGAGATGGCAGATATCTCCCTGCAAAAACTTCAGGAGTTTTTTCTCCCGCACGCCAGTGGCCTTTCGCGCAAAACGAAGCATCGCGGCATTGAGGTCAATCCCCACGCCGCGAACTCCACGTTTGGCGGCGGAAATCAGGAGGCGTCCGCTTCCACACGCCGGTTCCAACCAGCGTCCGCGCGGTGTTGCCGGTTGTGCCACCCATCTGTCCGCGATGTCAAAGAGACTCTTTACATCTTCTTTGGTGCCGGGAATGTGCAAAATATCGTAAATCCGGGGTAAGTCATACAACCCCGAGAGAGTCGATGTTCCAGCCTGTTTGTCGTATTTATCATGTTTATCATGTGCCATGTCAACCACACTGTACCGCCTTACATCCCTGCTGGTCGTCGCTTGCATCGCAACTCTTTCGCCCGCCGGACCGATCTTTAGAGTCACGCTTCCTGTCACTCACAAAAACCCACTCAGCGGCAGACTCGTCATTACCGCGATCGGCCCTGACTCCAAGATGTCCCCAAGAACCAAGCCGATCGATGGTCCATTCTGGGATGAACCCCAACCTTGCTTTGGCATGAACGTGGAAAAGCTCACGCCCGGTGAGAGTGCAGTGCTCACCGACTCCTGCACTTGGTACCCGGTCAGTCCTGCCGCATTACCACTGGGGAAGTATCGAGCACAGGCTCGGTTTGTGGCAGACCGCCAGCACAGCGACTGGGACAGTTGCCCGGGCAGTCTCTTTAGTCCCGAAGTGACCTTTGAAATTCTCGCGGACACAAAAGAAGTGCTGGTTGACCTTGTGCTTTCCCAATCGCCGCGGGTTTCGCCAGAAATCAACGTTGGTCGAGTGGAGTTTGTACAGACTCGGTCTGACTTGCTTTCCAAGTTCTATGGACATGATGTCAAGCTCAACGCAGGTGTGGTGCTCCCGATTGATTACGACCCAAAAAGAACCTATCCCGCCGTGTATCACGTCGCCGGCTTTGGTGGCGACCATCGTGGGGCGTTGCGTCATGCCAACATCTCCACAAGCGCAGCCCCCGACAGCGATTCGGGCAAACTTGCACGCAATGCCTTTGAGATATTCCTCGATGCCGAATCTCCTAATGGTCACACGCTGTTCGTGGATTCAGATAACAACGGGCCTCGCGGTGCTTCGCTTGTGAACGAATTGATCGTCGAACTAGAGAAACGCTATCCGCTCGCAAAAACTCCCGCCGCACGCGTCCTTCGTGGCCATTCCTCCGGTGGCTGGTCAGTGCTCTGGCTTGCTACCGAGTATCCCGAAGTCTTTGGTGCGTGCTGGTCTTCTTCGCCCGATTCGGTTGATTTCCGCCGGTTTCAGCTCACTGATATTTACGACGACACAAACTTGTATTTTGCCGAAGACTCTGCGGCCGCTCGCTACCAATCTCCTGCCGCACTTATGCCTGCAATTGGTGGCGCTCCGCAGGAGTTATCCAGCTATCGCAAACTTGTGCGAGCAAAAGATGTGCCGGTGACGATGGTCCCAACCATGAGTGCGATGCGTGAAAATCTCCAGGAAGAAGTGCAAGGTGTGGCCAACACCTCTGCGCAACAGTGGGATTCATGGCAGGCGGCGTTTGGACCGCGAAATTCCGATGGCAAGCCAGCCGCGCTCTTTGATCCGCGTTCCGGTGTGATTGATCCGATCATCGCCAGGAGCTATCGAAAGTTCGACATCGCGGATCGACTGCGCAAAGAACCTGGAAAATTCGCACCGATATTTGTCCAGCGAGTTCGTCTGTGCGTTGGCGAACTCGATAATTTCTTCCTCAATGAAGCGGTTGCACTGCTCAAGTCCGATGTCGAAAAAGTACCTGTTTCGGATTCGCAATCTCCGCAAGGACGCCAGGGGTATATCAAGATCATTCCCGGCCATGACCACGGTTCAATCTTCGCAACGCCCGAGATTCGCGGCATTCCCAGCGAAATGCTCACACATTTCGCACGTCACGGTCTGACGCCCGCGGATCAGAACGCTCCTCGCTAGTCTCATAACTGTAAATCACGTCTTTCACCTGATTCGGTGGGCAAGTCGCGCCGATGATCCGGCTAACGATGATACCGCACTCTGGACATCTTCCTAAGTTCGCGAACGCAGACACTAAGAATCGGCGTCAAGCTGGTCGAGTGGTGGCTGAACGAATCAAGACCAGCCTGGGCCAGATTCTCGATTTTTCATCGACTGGCATGCGCCTGTATTCACCGTTTCTAGGCCCGAAAAACGGGCAGAACTACGCCGTGACGGTGTTCGGCCCCGAAGATACTTTCGTTGTTTCCGGCCGCGTCGTGTGGGTGCGAAAAGTCGGGCTGTTCGCTCGCGAAATCGGTTTTGAGTATTACGGCCTGGATGAACGAGCACGAGCCGGAATTGGCTCTCTCGCGCAATTCACCATGCAATATGAAATGGGCGAGTCACGCAAAGTAGCGTAATCGCTCATTGCCTGTTGTTACACAGCCTCTATTTCACAGTCACTATTATGGTGCCCAGACGTTGGCCGTTGTGCGATGATCATGCACTTCGACCCGTCCAGTCGTGTCGCCGCTGCCGAGTTGAATTTTCCCGCTTGCCAGCCCGGGGAAATGTTCCCCTTGCCAGCTCGCCGGATACTTCGTGTCATCAAGTCCCAATGCGGCTTTTGTCGGGAATAGCGGCCTGAAAGTGTCACACATCACCGCAAGTTCCTGCGTGTATGTCGCCTTCAGCGTCGCCTCAAGAGTACCTGGATGCGGACCGTGTGGAATGCCCTGCGGGTGCAGCGTCAGGCTTCCGATTTCAATTCCCTTGCGGCTGCTGAAATTTCCATCGACGTAATACAACACTTCATCGCTGTCCAAATTGCTGTGGTTGTATGGCACCTTCACCGCCTGCGGGTGATAGTCCAGCATGCGAGGCGCAAAGGTGCAGATCACAAAATTGTGCCCCTCAAAAGTCTGGTGAATCGGCGGCGGCATGTGCAACTTGCCCGTGATCGGCGAGAAATCGTTTGCACTGAAAATGAACGGGTAATAGCACCCGTCCCATCCCACGATATCCAGCGGGTGATAGTGATAGGTGTATGAATGAACCAGGTCTCGCGCCTTGATCCGCACTTCAAAATCACCCTTCTCATCCCATGTCAGCGGAGCCTCTGGAATCACAATGTCTCGCTCGCAAAATGGCGCATGTTCCAGATATTGGCTTGTCTTCTTTGAGACATATCCTGGCGGCGGGCCAATGTGCGATCCGTTGCAGGTCTCCATCAGCAGGAACTTCCCAAATGGCATATCCGCAACTGGCGGCCCATCATCCTCGGGCGTCCCATCTGCTTTGACAGCTCGCTTGTCCCAGATAATCGTGTAAATCACTCCCTTGGGAATGACCAGGTAGTCCCGTGGCTTGAACTTCAGCGTCCCCAGCATCGTGTGACACGTGCCGCTGCCGTAGTGAATAAACAGGCATTCATCGCCTTGCCCATTCTTGAAGTGATAGCTCAATTGTGTGGCAGGATTGCACACGGCCATCTCAACATCTGAGTTCCCAAACAACACCACTCGCCCCGTTACAAAATCCCCATCAGGCTTCATCGGCCCCGACTTCACATGCCGCATCCGCATGATCTCTTGCTCAAC
>SXOY01000305.1 GCA_005776545.1 Planctomycetia bacterium
CGTTCGGGAGCGTGGTGTCGTTGGCGGTGTAGACGCGGAACTGGCCGGGAGAGGTATCGACATCGAGATCCGTGCCGCTGACCGGCACGCCCGTTCGCGGCCTTGGCTTCGTTCACCAGATCGGTTGCGATTTTAGATGCGAAATCTACTGATTTCGTAGTTGCGAGTTGCTGGATTAACGCGGCGTAGTTTGCACTTGCCGCATCTGCATCGTGGTCGATACTCTCAAGAATTGAGATGGTTGCAGCGCGTTGAGCGGCAGGAGTTGTGCGCAAGTGGTGAATCAGCGGAAGCGTGAGCTTGGATTTTTCCAGGTCTTTGCGGACCGATTTGCCAACGGTCTTTTCGTCACCCATGAGGTCGAGCAAATCATCTTGAATCTGGAATGCGATACCGAGTTTGTCTCCAAAGGTTGAGAGAGCGGACTGAATAGCTGGCGAAGCGCCTGAGTGCAGTGCTCCAAGTTCGCAGGCACAGGCGATCAATGCGCCGGTCTTACCACTGACGATCTTGTAGTACGAAGCCTCAGACAGATCCCATGCAGCGCGGGAATGCAGTTGGAGCAGTTCGCCTTTGCACACGGTCATTGCAGTGCGGCTGACTAATCTGGAAGTTTCGAGAGAGTTCAGCGTGTTGCAGAGGTCGTAGGCGGATGCGATGAGCAAGTCGCCGAGCATGACTGCAGCTTCGTTGCCACGAAGTGAGTTGATTGTGCGGACGCCGCGGCGGACTGCTGCCTCATCTAGTACATCATCGTGGACGAGGGTTGCCATATGGACCATTTCGCAGACGGCAGCGCTGACGATGTGGCCTTGGGAAAGTACCGCGTCTAGGTCGGTTCGATTTTGGTCGGATCGGGACGCCATGCCGCAGGTGAGGACCAGGATTGGCCGCAGCATTTTGCCGCGATATCGCTCAACATGGCGGCAGAGTTCATCGACTGGAAGTTCGCCAAAGCGAAGGTGTGTATCAAAGCATGTGCGGACTTTGGTCAATCCATCGCCAAGAGCTACTTGAAGCGATGCGAGATGAGGCGGGGTTTCGATGACTCCGAGCATTTTGCAAGTTTACGCGGATGAACTGTGTCGCACCGGAATTGTCTGTAGTTCATGGCGAAGAACACCGAGCAAGCGATTCGTGCACCCCGCTGGGGTGCGATTGATGAGGGAAAAGCTTTCCAGGGGTAGACCACCAAAGCGTGGTCAACCCCTGGCGACGATCACATATCCCTCCGGGATAGAAGAGAAGGAAAAAGCAAGAGGCCCCGTCGATTTGCCAGGGCCTCTGAAGAAACGGTTGAGGATTTGGATCAGTTGGCGAAGTGAGCAAACGCGCGGTTGGCTTCTGCCATGCGGTGGGTCTGGTCGCGGGTCTGCATTGCCTTGCCTTCGCCCTGAGCTGCTGAGTAAAGCTCATCGGCCATACGCATTGCCATGGGGCGGCCACGCTCGCCGCGGGTGGCTTCGAGGATCCAGCGGAAGGCCAGCGACTGCTGACGCTTGTTGGTCACCTGCATCGGGACCTGGTAGTTTGCACCACCGACTCGCTTGGAGCGGACTTCAACAAATGGCTTGACGTTCGCGATAGCGCGATGGAAGACTTCGATTGCTTCCTTGGGTGCTTCGGGGCTGGTTTCTTTGCTCAGACGATCTTGAATGAGATCGAGGCAGTCGTATACGACGCGGGTTGCAGGCCCCTTCTTGCCGCACTTCATCACGCAATTGATGAAGCGGGAGACGACGAGGTCGTTATGGCGGGGGTCAGGACGAAGCTGAGTTTCTGAAGCGGTGCGGCGGCCCATGATGGACTCCTTTGGCTCAACGACAATGCTGTTTGCATTATCTGGTTCACCGAGATGCCGGGCTGGCAACCTCGATTACTTGCCGTTTGTTAAAACATGCAAGACGGAAAAACAAGCGAGCCAGACGTTCTGGCTCGCGTAAGAGATTTACTTAGCCTTTGACTTCTTCGCGCCGTACTTGGAACGGCCCTGTTTGCGGTTTTCGACGCCGAGGCAGTCGAGTGTGCCGCGAACGATGTGGTAGCGCACGCCGGGAAGGTCGCGGACGCGGCCACCACGGACGAGAACAATTGAGTGTTCTTGAAGGTTGTGACCTTCGCCACCGATGTAGGCGGAGATTTCTTTGCCGTTTGAGAGGCGAACGCGAGCGATCTTGCGGAGCGCAGAGTTCGGCTTCTTAGGAGTCATGGTCTTGACGACCGTGCACACGCCACGCTTTTGCGGGCAGGCAACCAGGTCCTTGACCTTGTTGTATTTGGCGAGGGCTTTGCGGGGTTTGCGGATGAGCTGATTGATCGTCGGCATGAGGTATCCTGAGGCGAAATCGGTTCCCAGAGCCAGTGCGGCAATATGGGGTCGAGATGATATGCAGTTGGGGGGGCGGTTGGCAAATTGAGGCGGAAAAGGGGGCGGAGAGGGTGAGAAGGTGAAGAATTTGGAATTTGAGATTTGAGAGGGTGAAAGTGGAGAGGGCTTGATTTTGGGTCAAAAACGAAAGGTGATCATTTTATTTCAAAGGTGATCATTTGTTTTGATGATCACCTGATCATCTTTTGTTTTTGAGTCAAAAACGAGGGTTGAAGGGGGCCACGGGTTTGAAGAATGCCACCGGGCGTGGCACCCTTAAAATATTGGGGTGAAAACGAGGTCAGGTTTGGGGCCAAGTCAGAAATGAAGTTGGCGGGGTTGTAGGGTTTGGTTTTCATGGAGGCAGCTTATTAGGTTGTACGGTGAAGGTCAAGGTGAATTGCGGTAAAAATCTGTATCGGACAAAAATAGGGCGTGGCGTGTCCGGTATGGGTTAGACGCTTGGCGTTGGGTGCCAGTCAAAGCCGCAGGCGAAGCACTGCTGAGCTTGGGGGGTGCGGCAGAGCTGGCCGCACTTCTCGCATATGTGGAGGATCTTTTTCTCGGGGTTGTCTCGAAGCACACGATCGGCGGCGGCTCGCATTACTGCACCGAAGCCTTGTTCGTCGATTCGCTGCATGAGATTCGGATATTCTGCTTGTATTTCCGGAACACGGAACAACTTAAGAGCGGCGTTTCCATTTGGATCAGACGAGTACATCTGCTTGAAGCGTCCGAGCAATGCACGATCTGCCGCCAACTCTTCGTTTGTGAGCAAATGCGAGAAGTGCCTATAGATGTACATTGTGAGATCGTCTCGCACGAATTGCGGAGCAAGCGGAAAGGGAAGTGGGCGGGATTGACGGCGTCTGGTCATATAGATAGCGAATTGTACATCTGGGCAACTCCGCGGCTCCGCGAGTACATCAAAAGGGGTTTGTGCTCGACGATGTGCCGCTTAAGAACCCCGACCTTCCGTTCGACTACTTCGAAAAACTCCTCCGATGTATCCGGGACATCCCCACATCGGAGCGGCGATGTTGTGCCTCCAAGCCATGTGGACCTTTCCGGTCATTCTTCCGCAATATCCTCCTGCCTCCTGCCCAAACATGTCTATCGTGCCTGTCTGATGTCAATTCCCTTCTCTGATAGTCCACAAAACCCAAGGATCATCCCATGACCACCGACCCCTCTGCCAATCCTCATATCTCATCACTCAGCACTCCGACCGCCCCACTTTCTCGACGTGACATGCTCGCTGCTTCCGCACTTGCCCTTGGAATGGCGAGCGTGGGGAACGCCGCGACATTGCGTGATACACAATCTCGCGGTCGCACTCGCAGTATCCGCGTCGCCCATCTCACCGATACACACATTCAGCCCGAGCGTGCGGCGGACCAGGGCGTGAGTACGTGCTTCAAGCATGTGCAAGGCCAGAAAGATCTTCCTGAACTCATCCTCACCGGCGGCGACACCATCATGGATGGCTTTGAGGCCGATGAATCGCGGACCAAATTGCAATGGGAACTCTGGAACAAGGCCGTCAAAGGCGATTGCTCAATCCCCATGCTCAGCGCACTTGGCAATCATGACATCTGGGGTTGGAACAAATCAAAAAGTAATTGCAGCGGCAAAGAGAAAGCCTGGGGGAAAGTCTGGGCTTGCGAGCAATTCGGTCGCGACAAGCCTTATACGAGTATCACAAAGTCTGGCTGGCACTTCATAATCCTCGACAGTGTGCGGCAGGACAAGGATGATCCTAATGGCTACGAGGCGTTTCTCGATGATGCCCAATTCGCCTGGCTCGAAAGCGACTTGAAGGCCGCCGCGGGAATTCCAACGCTCATCGTTTCACACGTCCCAATCGTCTCGGCCACAATCTTCGATGGTGTCAAGCCCGACGCAAAAGGCGACACCACCATTTCCGGCGGCATGTTGCACAACGATTGCGGCAAGTTGATCAATCTCTTTAAGCAACACCCACAAGTCAAAGCGTGCCTTTCCGGACACGTTCACCTGGTCGATCGCGTTGAATTTAATGGCGTGCAATATTTCTGCAACGGCGCAGTCTGCGGCGGATGGTGGAAAGGCGACCACAAAACCTGCAAGCCTGGCTACGCCGTGCTTGACCTGTTTGACGATGGCACGCTCACCAACGAATACGTGCAATATGGATGGGTCGCCAAATCCTGATACAACACATACAACCGGCCCCTCACACCACTGAGAGGCCGTTCCTGATTGCGCCACTTAACATCCGATCGAGAATGCATCGACGAAGTCAAGATAATCAAAGAAGTCGATCACGCCATCGGCATTGAAGTCAGAAGCGGAAAGTCCAGCCGAAAATGCGTCAACGAAATCGAGATAATCAAAGAAGTCGACAACACTGTCGCCATTGAAGTCTGACGGGCATGGAATTGCAGGGCCTTCGAGAGTCAGGCCGGTAAAGGCGTAATCCACGAACAACCCGACTTTGTATGTGTCATATCCCTTGAGCAACAACGTGCTACCCCATGGATTCGGCGACTCGCTGTAGAAAAACGACATCCCGTAATATCCAGTGGCATCGAAGTAGATCGGGTCATTAAACGCATCTTCGCCATCCACCAGTGGCATGATTTCAAACGCCGCGCCAGTAGCCGCCGTATTTGCAAGCAGCATCGCACGGAAAGAAATCAAATCAAACACCGCCCCATCAACCCGGCTGATCGTGAGCCGTGCCTTGTAATCAGTCACACCCGGCGGCGGAGTTGTCACCGCCTGTGCCTCTACCCCTTGAGGCCAATTCACATGCGTAGTGCGACCAATCGGGTGACCTAAGCCCCCAGTAAATAATTTGTCCCGGGTGTATGTAAACAAATAACCATTACTGCTGACAGTGTCAGATGTCACTCCCGAATTGACAGGGGTCGCCACCTGCGAACTATTAAAGAACACAGTCACATCAGCCTGAGCCAATGAACAAGGAACCAAACTTAAAGCTGCCAAAACAACGAAAGACAAGATTCGGGGCATGTCAAACTCCTTCTTCCATTCACAGCACAGTCAGCGAACACACGAGCATCTAATTGCACACAGCACTTGCTCATTCAGCACCCAGTGCTGAATGCATCGACAAAGTCGAGATAGTCAAAGAAATCGATCACGCCATCCGCATTGAAGTCCGAAGCGGGCAGGTTGCTTGAGAATGCGTCAACGAAATCAAGGTAGTCAAAGAAGTCAACCACACTGTCGCCGTTGAAGTCTGCGAGGCAAGGCGTAGTAATCGGTGCAAGTCCACGCACGACCCAGCCTCGCAGTTGCCCATTGAATCGTCCCTCGCCGGCGAGCGCGGTCCGATCAGCTCCGATAGCGTTGCAGGAATAAAGCGTCCAACCAGTGAGATTCACTCCGTGCGACGAAAGATACGTCGCGAGGTTGGTCATTCCCATAGTCTTGGTCCAGATGAACGCTGCACCGCCACCTGATCCGGCGATCACGGTTCCATCGAGGCTGATCGCGTGAGCCGCAGAATCAGTCATTCCTGCGACAACTCCCAAATCCTCCATCCCTGCTGCACTTGTCCACACAAACGCATGGGTACCGATGCTCGACTCTGACCATCCAGCAACCACCGACCCATCTCCGCTGATCGCTTCGCCTTCAGAGTTGCCACCACCGGGAAGGAATCCAAGAGGCTGCATGCCGCTGACTTCATCCCAGAGAATCGCCTGATGCGCAGCCCCAATGCCACTGAACCCAGTTCCATCCGAACCGTCCGCATCAATCGCCAGCAGCGCAGCCGAAGACTCGCCCGGCAGCGTTCCCAGATTCACCATCCCGGAGGCACTGGACCAGCGAAATGCGTTTCCAAATCCCACGGCCGTTGTACCACCTACGACAACATTTCCATCTGCACTGATCGCGTAGCCATATGAAACTGTCTGAGTCGGTAGCGTGCCCAGGTCCTGCATCCCACCGGCGGATGTCCAGCGGAATGCATGCGCACCTCCGGAGACAATGCAGGTTCCAGCGACCGTGTTTCCATCAGGCGTCATTCCAAAAGCAAACGACCGCAAGCCCCCAGGAACGGTCCAGAGATTTGTAAGCCCAACTGGTGTCCAATACACTCCGAAGTAATACCCGCCGGAATAGGTGCTGAATCCCGCCGCAGCCGATCCATCGTGATTGACTGCGTAGGCGTAAGAACTCTGGGTCGTTCCCAAAGCACCGATACTGGTGATAGTCTGAGCATGCACGCTGGTCGTGATGAGAGTGCCAGCGGCGGCGAACATCGTAATGGCGAAGGCCTGTTTCATATGAACTCCTTTACTCTTGAGCGAACCTATCGAGGTAATGTGACAGTGAACTGGATCAACAACCCGTACTGAACGCATCAACGAAATCAAGGTAATCAAAGAAGTCGAGCACCCCATCTCGATTGAAATCGGCAGACGGGAGTGCGTTCGCAAACGCATCGACAAAGTCAAGATAATCGAAGAAGTCAACCGTCTGGTCGTGATTGAAATCCGGACGGCACACTGACAGGAAAGCAGCATTGCCTGTAACGCTGCCGCAGTCGTTTGTAACGACACACTCATACATTCCGATGTCGCCGACAGTTACCTCTTCAATATCGAATCTGGAATCCGTGGCGCCGAAAATTTCATTACCTTCCAGGAGCCACTGGTAGTGAAACTCGGTATTGCTGGTTGCTGACACTTCGAAAGATGCTGATTGACCCAAGATTGTCACAACGTCAACGGGATGCGAGAGAATCTCTGGTACGGGGCAATCAGATTGAACTGTCAGGGTTGCAGCAATTGAAGTCGCAGTTCCGCAGGCACTTGTAAGCGTGCAGGAGTAGTTACCGGCATCAGCGTAATTCGATGCACTAATGGTGTAGAAGCTATGTATTGCGTTAGGCAGGAGAGTTGTTCCCTTGTACCACTGATAGTTGATTGCGCCGCCGGTAGCGATCACTGAGAATGTCACGGGCTGACCGATGATTGCTGTTTGTGAAAACGGCTGTTGAGTGATTGTCGGAGCGCCGTAGCACCCAAGATGCACATACCACGCGCTGGTAATTCCAAAGTGCATTCCGGTTCCTGCCATCGTGGAACCATCCAGGCTGACCGCCGCAGTCTGCAACGTCCATTCGCTGGTCGACACTCCCCTGGCCTGCAAGTACGTTTCAAGTAACTGCGGAGGACCGCCATTCACCCAGAGGCAGGGTCGGATCGTACTACCATTTACGCCATAACCGGTGATGATGAAACCATCGCCGCTGATCGAGACAGCGCTCGCGGCGGTACAGTCCGCAGGAAAGCCCAGATCCTGCATTCCCGTCGCCTCGGTCCACTTGAATGCGCGATAGTTGTCACCATTTGCATCCGCGGCATAACCAACAATGATCTCGCCATTAGCACTGAGATCGCCTGGCACGCTCCAGACACTTCCAGGAAGTGTTCCAAGACTGATGATCGAACCATCGGCTGCCCAGCGACATGCGGTAGGGTAAATGAGAGCTGGAGCATTGTTAAAGCAGAATCCGGTGTAGAAACTACCGTCCCCAGTCATGGCCAGGCCAGCCGAATGCGAAGTTCCCGGGAGGCGCTGACCGAATCGTTGCATGCCCGTCGCACTGGTCCATGTCCACGCGCTTTCGCTTGAATTCGCTTCATAGCCGAAGCCGAAGACGATATCGCCATTGGTCGATGCGTCGCTCGCAAACGACGAGCGCCCCGCTGCGATTGCACCGAGAGACTGCATCCCTGTGCCCTGCGTCCAGCGGCAGGCAGTGTCGTACACCTGATCGCCACTTGCACCCACGATAACAAGTCCATCGCCGCTCATTCCGTAGGCATACGAATGATCAGCACCCGGTGAAACACCAAGATTCTGCAACCCAGTTGCAAGCGTCCAACGCCATCCTCTTCCCTGATCGAAAGCGATATCGCCGTTTCCAGAAGCGATGCTTCCATCATCACTCAGCAGGCCACCGTAGCTGTATGTTCCACCGGGAAGCCGCCCCATATCAATGATGGTCTGCGCATTCGCAGCCGCGGCGGTCAAGAAGAGTGTAATTCCAAGAAGTGGCAGTTTCATTTTTGAGTTCCTTTGCGGTGCAATACGAGTTGCGTTGGGTTTGTTTCAGCGCGTGATTGACACAATACAAATAACATGGTGCTCAGCACCCGTGACTAAATGCGTCGACGAAATCCAGATAATCGAAGAAGTCAACAACTCCATCTTCGTTGAAATCTGAAGACCAATCGCCAGCAGAGAAAGCATCCACGAAATCAAGATAGTCAAAGAAGTCAAGAACGCCGTCGCGGTTGAAATCGGCGATGCAGCATTCAACCACTTCGAGCATCGCCTCGTTGCTCCATGTTTCGCCGCAGGATCCGGTCAAGTGGCACCGGACAAGCATGTATCCCGTTTTGTGGGTGTGCGCCGGATCATCATCTGTGAACCCGATCATTGTGATACTGACATCGTTGGCCCCGGTGGCATCAAATTCGCCAAGTGCCGAATGGTGGTTCACGCCATCACCGATCGCCAACCAGGATTGAACATAAGGATCGTACATTTCCCATTGAGCGGCAGCTGGACTCGATGTGCTTATGTTAAACGAAACGGGAAGTCGCGTGCAAAGTGTTTGGCTGACGGGTTGGTCGAGCACATCCAAGCCCTCGCTGCCGGAGAGCGTTGCGGCGTTGGTGGTGCTCTCGCCACAACTTCCGGTGATAACACATCGGAATTGATGCGTTGCCGCGGCATCAAGCATGACCGTGTCAAGTAGTACGCTCGCGGAGGTAGTTCCTGTTGCACCGAATGCAGGGTTTGAAGTGACTGGGTCGAGATTCCATCCCTCTGCAACATCAAGCCAGGTCGAGGTTCCAAACGCCAGCCACTGCCAGCGATACTGCAGCGCTCCCTGAGCAACGGTGTCAAATTGCGCACTGGCAACGCCACACATGCTCACATTCTGTGGATGAGAACTGATAATCGGGGCTGCGCCAACGGACAATGAAGCCGGGGGGGTTGCCAACGATCCACACGTACTTGTCATCACGCAACGAAACGCCGCGGGATTTGAAATAGAGATCGTTCCTGGCGGCAGACTGAGAGTCGTGGAATCAAAGCCACTTGCCACAAAGCTGTCACTGGTCTGAAGATCAACATTGAATCCATCAACTACTGGTGTCCAGGTCGTTGATCCATTGGAATGCCATTCCCAGGCATACGACGGTGGATCAACTGCGCTTCCAAGTGCACTGAATTGTGCCCCTTGAGTACCACAGATAGTGACCGATTGTGGACGATCAATGATCTGAATGCAGGGGGCCGGCCCGCCAGCATCGCCAAAGTACATGAGGTCACAACGATGTGTGGGGCCGTAGATATCAATGTTGAGGTAGGAAACATGCGGCGTTCCAGCTTCATCAACATCGATGGAGTTTCCGTACCGACCCAGCAATTCGTGGGGTGAACCGGTGCCATCGCCATCGATCATTGTGAGTACCCAGCCACCTGCTTCACGTCGCGCAATGTATTGGTCTTCGAATCCGGTCATACCAAATGTCGCGAAGGGCTGATCTTGATCACTCAAACCAAGCGCAATTCCATTGCCGTTGTTGCCAGTGGCGACCGTTTCAAAATGCCACCCGCTGGCGTTCTTGTATGCATAGGTGATTCCGTTATCAGAATTGAACATCATTCGAGGCTGGTCATCTGAACCGAATGCCAACGAAGGATCAGCTCCCTGAATTCCCAGGTTTTCGTAGACCCAGATTCCGTTCGTGAGTGTTGCATATCTGATCGCACCCCATGCGTTGATTGCATCGGTCGGGTCTGCAAATGCAATATGCGGCACGTCAGAGCTGTCGAGCTGAAGCCATGTATTGGAAAACCCAATGGTGGGTGTCCAGACATCCGGAAGCAGGAACTCCGCTGCATCCCGCACCCATTGAACACCATTCCAGCGGGTGTACCGCATGGAGTAGTCGCCGCCGTTGGCGATATTCATGTATGCAATGTGAGGGCGTTGCTGGGAGTCGAGAGTCATCGACATCTGTGTCGGGCTGACGCCAGCCTGCACATCGACTGTAGAAAGGTCCCATGTCGTTCCCGACCCGGTTGCAAATCCCATTCCGCTCCATGTGTCGTAGGCGATGCGATACAACCCATCTGTTCCGCGCCGCATGGTTGTATGGCTGCCTGCGCCAGGCGCCACACTTGTCCACTGCCACTGTGAACCGGTCCGCCATGCAAAGCGGAGTGCGTACATCTCCGGAATTGGATTTGCATGATCATCCTCGCAGTAATAACTGATTCCCACTTCGCCGGCTCTTGCGACAATTGAACTCCAATATCCCACTTTCCCGTTGCGAGCAGAGCCGCTGTTATCGACAATTGTCTGAGCACTGACAATCGAGCCAGCAGACAGGACAAGTCCCATCGCCATTGCCGCGCGATTCAGGCGCAAGGAACGTCCGAAAGATGAGATGTATGCGTTCATAGGGTTCACCAGTAATTCCTTTTATCCGCAACTTCAGTTCCGACTATTTTCCACACGCGATCCATTTCTGCAGGAGTTACGCGGCACAGTGCACACCCTGGGTGATAAGGCATGCACTGTGCCGCTCCCTCCTCTTGTCAGCATCCTGCCGAGAATGCATCAACGAAATCAAGATAATCAAAGAAGTCGATGACACCATCTGCGTTGAAGTCCGAAGATGTCATGCTCCCTGAGAAGGCATCAACGAAATCCAGGTAATCGAAGAAATCAACGATGCTGTCACCATTGAAATCCGCAGTACACGGTGGCGGAGACCAGCCCGAATCGCCAGTGCGACAGAGCCACACCCCGTACGACGTTCCTTCCTTGTACTGACCGATCCAACCGGCATTGAACGTCATCCATGCCATTGCGAAGTCGCCAAACGAGTAATCAGTCCAATATGCTGCGGTGCCCCAGTTACCATTTGAACCAGTCATGTAGTAAATGACATTGTGAAACGGGCCGGGGTTGTACTGCAGAATCGGATGCTGCTGATCAGCGTTGTTTCCAAGTTCGTGGACCCAGAGTTGATAGAACTCACCAAGATTGCCCTGCGGATCGGCATATGTAGGGAGGCGCCAATCGTCGTAGCCACCGAGGCGAACAGACTGCACCCAGTTGTCGGCGAAGTCCCAACTCATTGTGCCGCCATAGGACGCGTCAGCAAGCCAGGTAACATTGCGAAGAGTGTCGTAGTAGGCATCGAACCCGTTGCTGGTATTCTGGGTCAGGTAGCGGCCTTGCAATTCTGCGTGAGATTGCGAGACCATTGTGAAGGCGAGCGTGGACGCGATGAGTGCCGCGGAAAGAGCTTTCGTGAGTTTTTTCATATAGGTTCCCTTGCAATGGCGCGTGAATGTGTTCTCAGCATCCGCCGTTGCTGAATGCATCAACGAAATCGAGATAATCGAAGAAGTCGATCACGTTGTCATAATTGAAATCTGAGCTTGATGCACCATTTGAGAACGCATCAACGAAATCGAGATAGTCAAAGAAATCGTTGACCCGGTCACCGTTAAAATCTGCGGGGCAATCAACCGTCAATGTGACATCGATTGTTGTCGCACTGTTGGTTCCGCTTGAGAGAACCGCTGAATAGGTGCCACCATCTGCTGCGCCCACACCGTGGATTGTCAGCGTATTGGACATGCCCGATGGGCCGGGGCTGGAAGAGAAATGCGCATTTGGTGTAACGGCGATCCCGTTGTGATACCAGGTGTATTCGGGCGCGATCAAGGTGTCGGCGACCACTACAAACTTCGCATCGCCACCAGATCGCTTAGAGGTAGATTCCGGTTCGGTATCAATAGCAACCGGAACCTCGACCGTCAGCATCGCCGAGAGCGATTTGACAAATCCGCAGTCATTGGTAAGGAGACATGTATAAGCACCGGCACTTGCAAGATCGACAGGATCGACATTGAGGTTGGGCTGATCTTCGCCCTCGAGATTAACGCCTTCGTGCTGCCACTGGTAGATCAACTGGCCGCCGCCGGGAGGGGCGTCTACGACAATTGAGAAGTCTGCAGAGCCATCAAACTGGGCGGTTGTGTGTTGAGGTTCCGTCACAACCACGGGCAGCAATGCATCTGTACACGTTGTTCCGAACACAACCTGCGCCGTGATCAGGTTCGCGATCAATGGACCGGGCGCATCTTCCCAGCTTCCGCCGATGAGTTGCGGAACGTTGGAATAGACCTCGTAAGAGATCACGGCACTCTCAGTTTCTCCGGGGCTGGGTACTGGTTCTTCAGTGATGAGCGGCGTACCAAAGAGCAGTTCTTCGATGTCCAATCTCGCTCCGCCGGTGATAAGCGGGTCATTGGTCATGAGTTCTTCAAGCGCGACTTCGCGGGCGGGAGTAGTTGCAACTCTCTGCACCCACACCAATCGGCCCAATGGATCGACGTTCTCAACGGTCTCGCGAACGACATCGCCGGCCGGTGTTGAGACTATTTCTACGCGGACGTTGGGCAAGGCCAATGGCGGCGGCGGTGGTGGGGGTGGGGGCGGCGGTGGGTCATTTGGGTTCACGACGCTGCCGGGTGTCCAGCGAAAACGCTGCGCGGTCACGGGATTGCGACCTGAGAATGAAACACCGAAATGTTCGATAGAGCCACGACGTGTTGCATGAATTGGATGGGAATAGGTTACACGGATACCGATGTTTCCAGGCAAAGCTGTAATAGTCGGTCTTCCGTAGTTGCCATTGCAGTACGTGTGATAGACATCTTCCACATGCGGACCTTCAAGCTCAAATTCAAACTCGTTGCAGTCGCCCCCTTCTTCGTTGTAGACATCAAAATTCCCC
>SXOY01000306.1 GCA_005776545.1 Planctomycetia bacterium
ATCTTGGCGGAGGAATTGAAGCTGCCGCGGATTGAGCCAAAAGGCGCGAATCGGTTAACGACTATTCGAGATAAGTACACGGGAATCCGGCCAGTGGGTCCGGCGAGTCTGCGGCATTTCAAGCGAAGCTACCGCGAGGCGCTCAAGCGTCAGATCACGATGGGAATTTACGATCCGGCAGCACCCGTGATCATTCCGATCAAGCACGACATGCGCTATCGCAGTTTTTCAGAAGTGAAAAAACCGCAGAGTAACGCGGCGATTGTGTACATGATGGATGTGTCAGGTTCGATGGGAGAAGAGCAGAAGGAACTGGTGCGGATGGAGGCCTTCTGGATTGATACCTGGCTTCGGAAGAATTACGAGGGGATTGAAAGCCGGTACATTGTGCACGATGTTCGGGCGAACGAGGTGGATAAGCAGACATTCTTTTCGATTAAGGAAGATGGCGGCACGCGGATCAGTTCAGCGTATGAGTGCGCGAAGGAACTGTGCAAGAAGCGATTTGATCCATCGGAGTGGAATACATACCTGTTTCACTTCTCAGATGGTGACAATTCCAGCGATGCGGATAATCGGTTGTGTCTGAAGATTATTGAGGAAGAGCTGCTGCCGATCTGCAACATGTTTGGATACTGCCAAGTGACGAGCGCGTATGGGAGCGGCAGTTTCCTGAACGTGCTCAATGAGCATTTTGCAGGTGGCGCGGCGGATGAGCACGGGCCCAAGGTGTTGACGAGCAAGGTGAATGGGAAGGATGACATTTACGAGTCGCTGCGGACGTTCTTTAGGGCGGGGCGATAACTACCTCCTTGCGTTCAACACCCGCTCGAAAATGCTCCAACAAATCCGAGGTAATCAAATAGATCGATGTCGCCGTCGGCGTTGAAATCGGCCCGAGGATCGCTCGATGCGAAGAGTTCGACGAAGTCGAGGTAATCGAAGAAGTCGACAATGGCATCGCAGTTGAAATCAGCAAGGCAGATGGTAAGCGCTGCGGAATTGCTGGTTGTAGTGCCGCAGTCATTGGTGATTGTGCAACGAAAATCGGCGAAAGGGGAGGTCGTGAATGGGGTCAGAATCTGAACCTGGAGGCTTGCGGTTTGCGATCCAGCAAGCGTTGCCCGGATAGAGCCAACCGCATCAAGTAATGGGCCATCGGTTGCAGTGTGCCAGTTGGGCGAGTTTGCCAACCTGTATTGCCAAAGCAATTGGCCTGATGAGGCTTGACAGGAAAAACGCACACTTCCTGAGGGACAGGAAGTTGCGCTCGAAGGATTCTGGGACACACTTGGAGACCCCGCGAATGTGAAATGCGCGAAGTACGCTGAGACCTGATTTCCTGCGGTCATGGAACTGCTACCAGTTACAATGTCTCCGTTGGGAAGGCCGTGAATTCCCTCCACTTGTGATGCAACACCGTTTGCGAGCGCTGACCATTCCGTTCCATTCCAAAGCGCGATATTACGAGCGTTTACGCTGCCAGCAGTCGAAAATGATCCCCCTGCGACCACATCTCCATTGGGCCGAGTCGTTAAGCAACCAACATATCCGTTTGTACCCGAGCCGAGTGCCGACCAGGTAGAGCCGTTCCAACGAGCGATATAGCGAGCGGGATTGGAGCCGGCAGTTGTGAAGCCGCCGCCAGCGATTACTTGTCCGTCTGGGGTAGCGGTGAGCGCATAGACCCAACCATTCGTACCTGATGAAAGTGCGTTCCAGCTTGTCCCGTTCCATCGCGCGATGTTCTGAACCGGCACTCCGCCGGCAAGTGCAAAATTCCCGGCTGCGACGATGTCTCCATTTGGTAAAGCAATAACCGCTTCGCTAACAGGGCCACCGCCCTGCGTGAATCCAGAGCCAAGCGCTGACCAGGAGATGCCATTCCAGCGTGCAATGTGATTGACAATTACCGTTCCTGCTTGCGTGAAATCTCCAACTGCGTAAACATCACCGTTAGGAGCGGCGACCACGTCATAAACGAAGCCGTTCAACCCAGTGTCCATGGCGGACCAAGCGCTGCCGTTCCATTGCGCGATGTTGTTTACCGCCGCGGACCCTGCGATACGGAGGATCCCTGCGACTATCAAATTGCCGCCAGGCTGAACCGTCATTGTGCTGACACTAGGACCCGCTCCCGATCCCACTGGTGACCATGTCGATCCATTCCAGCGCGCCACGTGATTCGCCGCGACACCTTCAATGCTAGAAAAATTGCCGCCAGCGAACAAATCGCCATTGGTTGCGGTGGCGAACGAGCCAACAAAATCGCTGGTGCCTGTGCCGAAGGCAGAGAACGTCGAGCCGGTCAATCTTGCGACATGAGAGGCGGGGACGCCGCCGATAACATTAAAGTAACCCACTGCAATGGTGCTGCCGTCGGACGTCTTGAGAAATTTATCAACAGGTGCATCGCTTCCGGTTGCCATCTGTGTCCAAGAGGATCCATCCCATCGCGCAAGTTTATTGATAGGTGTCGCACCCGAAGATGAAAAGTATCCCGAGGCCAGGAGATCGCCGTTAGGAAGAGTTGTGATCGCATCTACATACCACGAGAATCCGGCAGCCATAGAAGACCACTGAGTCCCGTCCCATCGAGCAATATTGGCGGCCGGAGATCCTCCCGCATTATTGAAAAGCCCGCCAACTACAAGGTCGCCTGAAGCAAGGGGTTCAATTGCATAGACTTGGCCATCCAGTCCGCCACCGAGTGCGGACCAAGAAGTTCCGCTCCATCGCGCGATGCGATTGGCGGGAAGCCCCCCAGCAGAGGTGAATTCTCCTCCGACAATAACATCGCCGTTTGAAAGCAGTTTGAGGAAGTTTACTCTTGCGTTCAAACCCGAAGACAAAGTAGACCAATTGGACCCATTCCATTGTGCAATGTAGTTTGCAGGAAGTGATCCCGCAATAGAGAAGTCTCCGCCAGCAATGAGATCGCCATTCGGAAGTACAAGAAGGGATGTAACGGAATAAAATTCCCCCGTGCCGATTCCAGTGCCGAGTGGCAGCCACGCCGAGCCGTTCCATCGTGCAATGTGGCTTACGGGTGTGGTTCCCGCGAAGGAGAATCGCCCGCCCGCGACAAGATCGCCATTTGGAAGTCGCGCGAGCGCGAATACCCAATTATCAAGACCTGGCCCCAGGGGATGCCATTCTTCGTTAGACCAACTCGCGATCATTGATATTGGGGTAGTACCGGCAAATGTGAAGAAGCCGCCTATGACGATGTCTCCATTGACCGCCTCGACGGCGGCGGACGTGACGCGGTTGGTGCCCGGAACGCCGGTTCCAGGGAGCCACCCCGGTTCGCAATTAGTCTGAGCTGTCGCGAGTTGACCACAGAGGAAAGTAAACGCGAGAAGAAAACAGTGAATTCGAGGCATTGACCTGTGCATGGTTTATCTCATTCAAAGAGCAACACGATCTAACCCAATCGCATCTGAATTGCATGTTCAGCGGCGGGCCTCAGCACGCGTGAGCATATTCAGGGCGTCGACAATCGATCATAACCTGAAAATCAAGAAATCTGTTAGGAAATCTCGACAAAAAGGTGGTTATTTTCTTGGTTGTTTATTGATTTGGAATCAAATCGCACCTCGGGCGCGGTGAATAGGTCGTCCCGCTGCGGCGAAAGGCGAGGCCGCTGGAGGCAGTTTAGAGCGCAAACTTTCGTAGAGGCCGCGTGTCAGTGACGGTAAGGATTGCGCTAGGCAAATGCCAGCATTGGTAAAGAAACGCTGATGCGATCGAGATTAGGTTGACAGCGTTGTCCATTTCGGTTCTACTCGGAAGACAAGCACAAGCATCCGTCACCGTGATGCTGGGTGTTTGCACACACTCGGGGGGTCTGCTTTGAAAATGAGAATTACATCAGGATTGGGAGCGTTCAATCAAGGGGTTGCACTTGTGGCGGTCGCAGGAATTGCAGCCACGGTGCTTGGTCAAGCATCCACGCGACCGGGAATGGGCGCGATTCCATATTCCGGCGGCACAACTTTCAGGGTGTGGGCCCCAAACGCCACTTCGGTTGCGGTTGCGGGAGATTTCAATGGGTGGTTGACGACCACGCCGCTGTATTTGGAAGGGGCGAGCGGAAACTGGTCTGCGGATATCACAGGTGTCGTAGAAGGCGCGAATTACAAGTATTACATCAATGGTCCGGCTGGCGGCGTGTGGCGTATTGATCCGCGGGCGAGGGAAGTCACGAACTCATCGGGAAACTCGGTGGTTCGCGCTGACACGTTTGACTGGTCGGTGTATGGATCGACCATTACGTTGTTCACAGATGGTTTTGAGTCTGGCACGTTTGGAACGTCGTGGACTCGGAGCGGCACCAGCAACTGGCGTGTGCAGACGAGCACAACTTACAAAGCGACAGGCACACGTGGGTGTACTTTCGACAGCAGCGTGACCAACACGTACCAGACGAGTCAGTTGACGCTGACGTTGAACGCCGCGAATCATGGGCAATTGTCGCTTTCGTACAAGATCAGGAATGTGGGCGACGAGACCCACACGCAGGATGGTGTGTATATCTCAGGCAACGGGACGACTTGGACAAAGGTTGATAGTTTTCCGGCGATTTCGGCATCATTCACAACCCGGATCGTGAATCTTTCGAGTGCGGCTGCGGCTGCGGGGATCACGCCAGGTGCGACCTTTAAAGTGCGGTGGCAGGAGTATGACAACTCGCCGCTCTCAAGCGATGGCGTGGCGATTGATGATGTGACGGTGACGGGGAGATTGAAAAGCCCAAGCTTTACCACGCCGCCGTGGAACGAGATGGTTGTCTATCAGATGCACATCGGCACGTTCAACGACACGGCGGGAGGGTTGCCGGGAACGTTCTCGACGGCCATCAGCAGGCTTGATCAGTTGCAGGCGTTGGGTGTGAACGCGGTGCAGGTGCTGCCGATCAACGAGTTCGCGGGAGATTTCTCCTGGGGCTACAACCCGGCGGATCCATTCACGGTTGAATCGATTTACGGCGGGATGAATGAGTACAA
>SXOY01000307.1 GCA_005776545.1 Planctomycetia bacterium
AAACACCGCGGCAAAGGCATCAGCCTCATGCAGTCGGGTTTCGCAATCGGCTACATCATCGCCGCGGTTCTCGCCGCATTTGTCCTCCCGCGCTGGGGCTGGCGTCCACTCTTCATCATCGGCATCGCCCCCGCATTTCTTACGCTCTGGATTCGCAAAGCACTCCCCGAACCCAAAATCTGGTCTAGCCAAGATTCCTCGACGCGCAGCCTCACCGGTGCGCTCCCAATCCTGACCACACAGCCCTACCTCAAACGCGCACTGGTCGCGACCGCCTGTTGCACCGTCCTCCTCTGCGCCTACTGGGGCCTATTCACCTGGATGCCTAGCTACCTCTCTCGCCCAGTTGAACTCGGTGGCGCAGGACTCAATGTTACAAAGTCCATGTGGTGGATCATCGCAACACAAGTCGGCGCGTTCTTCGGCTACGCCTCTTTCGGCTTCATCTCAGACAAATTCGGGCGTAAACCCACGTTCCTCCTCTATGTCCTCGGCGCTGCGGCGGTCGTCCCTATCTACGGCTGGAGTGCCAAGAGCGAACTCACGCTCCTGATCGTCGGCCCCTTCATGGGCTTCTTCGGCCACGGCTACTTCAGTGTCTTCGGCGCAATGCTCGCCGAACTCTTCCCATCCTCCGTCCGCGCCACGGCACAGGGCGTTTGCTACAACGCCGGCCGCGCAGCGAGCGCATTTGCACCCTGGGCAATCGGCGCGATGGCAGGCAAGATCGGTCTCGGCCACACGCTCGGTTGCACAAGCCTTCTCTACATCATTGGCGCAGGTCTAGTCCTCCTCCTCCCAGAAACCAAGGGTAAAGAGATCGAATGACCCGCATAATTGACATCAATTGTGACATGGGGGAGCGGCCTTCTGAGCCGCACCTTGATCTCGAGCTTTTGCCGCACATAACTTCTGCAAACATTGCTTGTGGTGGTCACGCTGGCGATGAACAGACGATGCTGATAACCATCCGCAATTGCTTAGCTCACAAAGTCGCGATAGGTGCCCATCCTGGTTACCCCGACCAGTCCAACTTCGGTCGCTTTAGCATGGGTTTGTCACTACGGCAGGTAGAAGATTCGTGCTTGGCACAGATTCGTACTCTGGATGCTGTCGCACAGTCACTGCATTCGAACATCACACACGTCAAACCACACGGAGCGTTGTATCACGATGCGATGCGTCATGAAGAAATAGCGATGGCTATCGGGCGAGCTGCATACCGGATAAACCCCTCATTGACGTTGGTCGCATTTCCCGGTTCCAAGGCAATTCCTATTTGGCAATCGCAAGGACTTGTAGTAGCAACCGAGGCATTCGCTGATCGTGTCTATGAACACAACGGATCGCTTAGGGACCGATCACTGCCTGATGCGGTCATTACCGATCCATCCGCAGCTGCATCCCAAGCACTTACTTTCGCAACCAGTCCGACACCGCCACGCACTATTTGCATTCACAGCGACACCACCAACGCAGTCGACATCGCCTCGGCTGTCAAGTCCACACTCTCATTCCATGGCATACAAGTGCGATCGCTTCAGACCATATTATCGCCTTGAACGCTTCTTGCCTATGCCGCTCTAGAGAGCAATGTGTGGCAGCTGCTTTTTCCGATTAGGTCTGCACACTTCGAAATCAAGTCTGCTTTGTCCACGGGTTTGGATGTATACGCGTCGCAACCCGCACCTAGGCACTTCTCAATTTCTGATGACATTGCATGTGCTGTTAATGCCACAATTGCTATTCGCGAGCCTCGATCACGAAGCACTCTTGCCAAGCTGTACCCATCCAACACCGGCATCTGCATGTCGGTTACAATCAGATCAAATGGACGGCCTTCTCGAATCGCACTCTCATACAATTCAATTGCAACTTGGCCATTTTCCGCAGCTTCCACCGCCGCTCCAGCCCGCCGAAAGTAAAGGCCAACGATCTTTCGAATGTGCGAATCATCTTCCACCAGTAGTATCTTTCCGTGCAATGGATTGTTCACTGTCGGATCCGCAACATCGCCGCTTTGCTTCGCTGCAACCCATGGGATTGGGGCTCTGGCCGGCAACACGCCAACGATGTCTTGCTGGCCCGATAAACCTAAAGTAGTTACCAATGGGCACCCCGCGACTGCATTCAACGGTATCTCGACCCGGAAACTGGTTCCAGCTCCTGGCTCAGTGCGAGTCAAGCTCACATCGCCCCCAAGGAGATTGGCAAGTTGCCGTGAGATAACCAGCCCCAATCCGGTTCCGCCAAATGCGCGAGTAACACTCGAATCTCCCTGCGAAAATGCGGCGAAAATTCGTTTTTGCTGTTCCGAAGTCATTCCACAGCCTGAATCCTCGACATCTACCACCAGGCGAGCACCATCATCTTGCGTTCGCACCAAAATAGTCACTTTGACTTCACCCTTATTCGTGAACTTAATCGCATTTCCGACCATGTTGACAAGTATCTGATTGAGACGAGTCGAATCCGAAAATATTCGCTCTGGAATGGAAGATGCAATGGAAATTGAAAACCCAATCCCCTTGGTCGCTGCGCGGAGACAGAACATTGATTGGATGCCTTCCAACAATGCCACCAGATTGACTTCTCTTTTCTCAATCACCATTTTGCCAGCTTCGACCATTGAAAGGTCCAGAATGTCCGATAAGACACTCAAAAGGTGCTGACCCATTGAATGGATCACCTCTAACGCCTCTCGCTGCTGCTCCGGTGAGGTGCTCGATTTTCCTGTGTCTCTCAGAATATCAGAGTAGCCGAGGATTGCCGTTAGCGGCGTTCTGATCTCATGACTCATATGAGCAAGAAATTCGCTCTTTGCAAGACTCGCGGCTTCAGCCGCGACTTTCGCAATTGCCAAATCCGAATTGACCGCGTTGGCCTTTTGCAATGCTGATTGCAACTGTTCGGTACGTTCCGCGACGGTACGTTCAAGCGTCGTATTCGTTGCTTCAAGCGTGCATTGAAGAGAATGCATTTCCTCAGAGGCGATCCCCATCGACCGTTCTTGAAATTGACGATCACTGTCAAATTGGGAGAAACTCCGATCTATGGCACCCAAAACATGCAGCCACTGCTCGCGCGATGCAGGAATCACATTCTCGCTCAAACTCAATCGATCAAGATGTCGCTGCAAAATTTGATGCATGGTCGAACCTAACTCCTATTCACTTACCTTGATCAGATTTCTCCGATCGAGGTGATAGTCATTGTCTGATTATGCAACTCGCAGTTCAAGCTGGTTGCGTGCGGCGAAAGCTCGCCGTATGAATAAAAGCCGATCAACTGACCGTCTGATGGGAGCGAACTCTTGGCGGCCGCCAGTTCATCTTCTGTTCGTTCGCCGAGAATAAGTCGACGGCCCACACAACTCACCGCAATCGTCAATGACTCGGAATTGAACCTGCGGTTTTCGCAGGCATCACGCGCCGATTCAGCGGAAGCATCCACCAGCCAATCAAAATTTGCTCGCATAAGCTGCGCGGTCCACCCCTGCGGAATGTCGCCTGCGAATGTAAGCGAGTGTTCCGCCTCGCTTACCCCGAGAATTGTCCTCACTACCGCTGTTGCATCACCACGAGTTGATCGGATAGCCAGCGGGAAGAGAAGCCCGCTCGCGGGGAGTTCGGCTGCCCGCTCACCAAGATACTTCTTATAAAGTTCTAGTGCAGGTGTGCCATCCAGTTCAAACAGTGTGTTGCCCCGACTCTTGGTAATCGTCCGCTCTGGACCAAATGGACTCCATCCACCTTTGCAGCCATACCCAAGTTGCACACGATCACCATAGAAACCTACGGCAGAAACTAGACCAGACTCGGGAACGCCATTGTGCAGCACCCATGTTTCTTTGAATCGAGATCCATCGCCTGCCAGACCACCACTCACCGTTACCTCTTTGGGAAGTACGCTTGTCAATCCTCGCACCAGCTCGGTTCCGTTTACATTCAACCCATCGGATAGTACAAGCACTCCACGCAGACCCGGTCTCATAAGTTGATGAGCAATCGCCGCACCGGAATTAAATGAATCTCCAGTGCCTCGAACTGGTACGCTGGCCGTTGAGAGCGATGTGTGCTCAAATTTCTTGACAACGACCGACAACGTCGCGTCAAAGACACGTGATCCGAGTATTTCCCCTGCAGTAGAGCAGCCGACAATATGTGAGGACGGAAACGCGTTCCGCAACTCATTCCAGACATCTGTCCGGTTCTTGAATTCGGGGCTGCCAAAAACAACAACGAGTGACTGGTCACTGTCGAGCAGCGGTCTTGGGCTAGTCCACCCTGAATTCAACGCGTATTGAAATGTGCCGAGTGACCCAATTGTTCCGGTCGCCATGCCAGTCCCCCAATTTTGCCTTCGCGTTTGTGCCCGATTGCTGACAAGTGTCATCGGTAAATTACACAGGCGGGAAAAGCAGGGTTCAGCACCGAGCGAGTTTCCATCGTCCGATATTACTTCCTCCGACGGACACACAGGATCGATGCTGCTGCCAACAGGCCAAAAGACCCGGGAGTTGGCACACTCGTATGCGTGAACTCACCAGAGACCACCATGATCCCGCCTGCGTACATGTGCAATCTCACAAACGCGGCATCTCCCAGCGCATGAAACACGCCAGTCGCAAAGAAATCTGTTCTTGCAGCCGGCACACTGTTCACATAATCCGGGCTTGTCAGCCACGGCCCAG
>SXOY01000308.1 GCA_005776545.1 Planctomycetia bacterium
AACCGCCGCCACGTGGCATTTCGCCGGCTCGCGATTTCACACAACCAAAGGTGGCGAAATCTACGAAGCCCAGATGAACGGAATCATCGCCGGTCTCTGCACATTCGGCGGCGAAGTCCTCGCCTGGCCCGACACCATCAGCGCTGATTCAACCATGCAAGAACCAGATTTCGTTGCAGACAAATCTGTGGTTCCGCCATTCAAGACGGCAGTGCGAGTAAGAATCTCATCGCATCAAAGAGAACTTCTGCATTGAACGCAGAGTCGCTGAGACGCAGAGACATGAAAAAGAGAGGCAATTCAATTTCAGATAGACACGATCAGCACGATGCGAACAAGGACCTGCCTTTATCGTGTCCATCGTGTGTATCTGATGTCAAAAATCTCCGTGCCTTTCTCTGCGCCTCAGCGGCTCTGCGTACCAAGCGAAGTCGCTCTGAATGTCGTAGATTACGTGAGCGGAAGATCTCGTATTGCAAGTCGGCTATTTGCGCTGTGACTCTGCGTACCATGAACTGATGTCCCACATCGCACTATCTCCGCCGCCACGTCCAGTTTCTTTCCGTTGCGTAGTTTGACCAGCGGGTCATGTCACGAAGCTGCGCAAAGCTCAGCACTTCAATGTGTCCATCCATGTGTGCCACCACTGGTTTGCCGAAATGGCGGCCATCGAGGAAGCCAAAATACGAGGGATTACGCGTTGCATCCCACGTGTTGTTTTCAGATGCACCGTTGAGCGTGCCCCAGCCGCCGCCGCTGGCGCTGGTTGATCCAATGCCCTCGGGCGCACGTTGTGGCGATTTGATTTTGTAGTAGCCAGGTCGAATACGCCCGGGTTGACCCTGACCATCAGCATCTGAATTGTTCGCGCTATACCAAGCTCCCGACCAAGTGTTCACATCGGCGGCCCGAGAAGATGCCATAAAAATCAACTTTGATGGATTCACTGTTTTGTCAAGGCGCGAAAGATAGAACTCGCCAGTGGCGGGATTTGAGATTCCCGGTGTGCCGGCGCCCGTGAACGCGCCGTGAAGATAATCGCCGCCAACATAGGTTGTATTCAACCCCCAGGATGGATGGACCGCAAGTGCACCCTGATAATCCGCCGGAGTGGGTGAAATGTACGAACCGAAGTAACCCGACTGTACAGACGTCGGGCGTGGGCGGGTCTGAAACGACTGCAGTGTCCCTCTATCAATTTGAAATGCCTCCGGTGCCAGACCTGTAAATCCGCGAAACCGCAATCCGTTCATCTTGATCGCGGAACCCTCAATAGATATCTGCGGCCGCTCAACATCTGGCGGGAACATCATGTTGCGAATCAGCTGCGGGTCTTGCCCGACGTACGGATGTCCCCAATTCCAATGGCTGTAACCAACAATTGGCGCATCTTTGTATTCGTTCATATACAGCGCATGCCCGGCATTGGCGGAACCACACGCAGAGCTTTCTCGCTGCTGCCGCGAAATCTTGCGGGCATGGCCAATCTGCGGCAGGAGAATGGCAACCAGCATGGCGCAGATAGCTGCCACGACCAGGAGCTCAACAAAAGCAAAGGCTCTCTGTTTTTGCATTCTCGACATTTGCAAACACTCCTAGCGACTCGTTTTCGTGCGACTAGATTCTAAGCACCGTCAGTGATTTTACATCGCCCTGTTCAAAAGGTTGCACAAAAACAGTTGCAGCAAACAACAAAAAGGCCTGCCCCATGAAGAGGCAGGCCTAGTGAATTTCAGTTCAGGATAAATCGACTCTTAGCGGCGGATCCAAGTCCAGTTACGAGAGGTGGCGTAGTTTGACCAACGGGTCATATCTCGAAGCTGTTCAAAGTTGAACGACTCAACGTGTCCATCCATGTGAGCAACGATCGGCTTGCCGAAATGGCGACCATCGAGATATCCGAAGTAAGATGGGGCGCGACGGGGATCCCATGAATTAATCTCAGAAGTTCCATTAATTGTGCCCCAGCCGCCACCGCTGGCGCTGGTTGCGCCAATCCCGGTCGGAACACGCTGTGGCGCAAGGACTTTGTAGAAGCCTGGTACGATTCTCCCTCCATTGCCCCCATCCGCGTCGCCCTGTGATGCCATGTACCAAGTTCCGTAGTTGATTACATCTGCCGCACGCGACGATGCCATCATGATCAGTCTGGAAGGCTGATTCACCTGATCCATGCGCGTCATGTAGAACTGACCAGTGGCGGGGTTCGAAGTATCAGGAAGCCCTGTACCAGTAAATGCACCGTGAAGATAATCGCCACCAACAAACACTGTGTTCAAGCCCCATGAAGGGTGAACAGCCAAAGCGCCGGCAAAGTGGCTTTGGGTCGGTGATGTGTATGGACCGAAGTTGCCCTGTTGAATGGCGGCATCGGAACCGTCGCGCCGAGTGCTGATCGTGTTATGGAAGGCCTTATCGATCTGCCATGCATCTGTTGAGAGGCCAACAAAGCCGCGGAAACGCAGGCCGTGGAACTTGATGGCTGAGCCTTCGTAGAACTGTTTGGGCTGATCAAAGCTCGGAGGGAACATCATCACGCGGCGAAGCGCACCAGTCGGACCGGTATATGGGTGCGCCCAATTCCATTGGCTGTAACCAACAATCGGGGCATCCTTAAATTCATTCATATAAAGTGCATGGCCAGTGTTGGCCTGTTGACACGCGATGGACTCCCGCAACTGACGGGCAACTTTTCGTGCCTGCCCGAGACCGGGCAACAGAATCGCGATGAGCAATGCGATGATCGCAATGACCACGAGCAACTCAATCAGTGTGAAACCACGTGACTCTTGACCAGACCGACGACTTGACTGCGACATTCGCGATTCTCCTAAAGACATACCAGCTGTCACATCATGCAACAGCCGATCGTGTCTCCAAAGATCTACCCGAGCTAAGAACCCAACACGCTAAAACAGATGCACCCAAACCACGAGATCGAGCGAGTTCGAATGAACTTCGGGCATTGCTGCCCCCTTCGCTCTGAGAGTGTACCACATTTGTAGGAAGTACACAAGCCAACTTTCAGGTTTTCGGACGGTTGCAGCTATTTTGTCCAATTTGTGGGAATAGAGCGACGAAGTCGGACAGTGCATTCAACGCAGAGTCGCAGAGACGCAGAGTTCAAAAAACATCGACCTTCTCCAAACCGATCCAATTGAAGCCTGCTGACTTGGAGGGCGTTGCGACACTCCTTTCTCACTATTAGACCACGGGCTTTAGCCCTGGTTACCAGCGAAGCAACCAGTGAATCCCGGCTTTCGCGGCTCAGTCCGTTTCAACAGGCTTCTCAATTCGGGGCTTAAGACCATTGCGTTCCAATGAAAGTCATGCGCATTGAACGACTATTTTCGGTACTTGGCCGACCAGGTGTAGATTTGCTTTCGCCTCGCAATCTGCGTTTTTGAGTCAATATCGCCAATTGCGCGTGTTATAGGACTTCCTTTTTTGAAACTTCTCGCGTTTTGTACCAAACTACAGCCGCCACTTCTTGACGGCATCCGTTCATTTGGGTATCGTCTGGCTATTGAAACCAAACCAAGCCCATTCTTCTTCGTTGTCGATGAACTCACCGATTCTCTGATCTCATCGCCCATCCCGTCCGCACAAGATCCCGCGTTCGATGATTACATCGATCGCCACGCCCTCCTGCAAGAACTCGCAGTTGCGCGGCATTACCAGGAAGCGTTAGCCAAAAACCCGGATGACCCGATCGCCGCAGCCAACCTCCTCCGTTCTCTCGCACTTGTCGAACGCTCCCGGTCCCGCTCAGTTCGTTTCAAAGCCAAATCGACCGCCGCTCGCCAGGTGAACCA
>SXOY01000309.1 GCA_005776545.1 Planctomycetia bacterium
CGCCGCCAATTTGCAGGAACCTGTTACGCTCACGCTGTATTTCTCGAGTAAGGCGGCCCAGGGCGCAGAACCCGTAGCTTCCTACGGCAAGCGAGTCGAAGAACTCCTGAGAGAATTGGAGCGAAACAGCGGCGGCAAAATCACCGTCAACGTCATCGACCCGGTCGCAGATTCTGAAGATGAAGCCAAGGCCAACGCATCTGGTCTTCAGCCCATGGGCGGGGCCCGCGAACCGGTGTACCTGGGCATTCTCGGCACCAATTCTCTTGATGCAAGCGATGTGCTGCCCGCACTCGATTCGCGCGAAGAACAATTCCTTGAGTACAAAGTCTCCAAGCTCATTTACTCGCTCAATGTGTCCAAGAAACCCGTCATCGGTCTCATGACTCCGCTTCCGATCAATCAAGCCTACAGAATGAATCCGCAGACAGGCCAACCTGAACCGGCCCGCGTGGCACAGGTCCTGGTTGAGCTTCGCGCCCTCTTTGAGATTCGCGATATCCCGCTCACGACCACAGAGATTCCCAAAGACATCAACGTCCTCATGGTTGTTCATCCCAAAGATTTTTCTGATTCGGCACTCTTTGCGATCGATCAGTATGTCTTAGGTGGCGGCAAGCTCTTTGCACTCGTCGATCCCTATTGCGAAGCAGACATGCCCGCCAATGCTCGAAATGAAATGGAAGCCATGATGGCCCGCCATGACTCCAGCTTGAACAAGCTCTTTCACGCCTGGGGCGTTGAGATCATCGAGGGCAAACTCGCCACTGATATCTCTCGCGCTGTTCCGATTAGTACCGGCGCAACACGCGAAGGTGTTCCATACGTCGCGTGGATGGATATGCACCCGGACAAAGATGCTCCACTGAAAGGTGATTTCTCCACGACCGATGTTCTCACAAGCCGCTTGAATCGTGTGATTTTCCCGACCGCTGGAATTATCCAGGACCTTCCCAATCGAGGCGAGGGCGCGTGGGCATCGATTACGCCTTTGATTCAGACGACCGATCAGGGGGCCATGCTCGAAGCCGCAAAAATCCAGGGAATGCCCGATCCAAAGAAGCTCATCGCTGAATATGTTCCTGGCACCAAGCGCCTCACCATCGCCGCGAGAATTTCCGGCAAGGTGAAATCTGCATTCCCCGCCGGCAAACCTGCGGTTGCGCCAAAAGAAGGTGAAGCCCCGCCGCCAGCGACTGACGCTGTAGCGCTCAAAGAAAGTGCCTCTGATATCAACGTCGTTCTCATTGCTGATGCCGATTTCATCCAGGACCGTTTCTGGGTGCAGGAAGATCGAATGTTTGGTCAGATGGCCTTCGCCGACAGCGGCACATTGATCGCTAACGCCGTGGATAATCTCACTGGCTCAGGCGAACTCATTTCGATTCGCGCCCGCGGCGATTCCAATCGCCCATTTACCCTCGTTAATGAAATGCTCACTGAGGCGCAGAAGAAGTACCGCGCCAAAGAGGATGAACTGAATCAGCAGGTGCAGCAGGCTCGCACCAAGATTGAAGAACTCCAGCGTTCGCGGCCTGATCAGGCAAACGCCGCGATGATTTTGACGCCCGAGCAGCGGGCCGAGATTGCAAAGTTGCGGAAGGATGCCGCGGAAATCGATAAGAAACTTCGGCAGGTTCGCTTTGATCTTCGCAAAGATGTGGAAGATCTGGGCAACAAGTTGAAATTCATCAACATCGGCCTGATGGCCGGAATTGTCATTCTCTTTGCACTTGCGATTGGTTCGTATCGGTCCAGTCGCCGTCGAATTCGCGCCGCTGAGTAACAGTTAAATAATATTAAACACGTGTAATACACGTCTAGGGAAACACGCTATGAATTCCAAATCCCTCTTTGCACTGATCGCTGTCACACTCGCGGTTGCTCTGGTGGCCGCGCTCACGCTCAAGTCATCAAAGCCCGCGGTTTCGGCGATAGCGACACCAACTGCGGTGGCCCCAGACCTTGCCGATAAGATCAACTCAGTTTCCAAACTCGAGCTGAAAAAGGGCGATGTTTCAATGACGGTGGTGCAGCAGGGGACGGGCAAGGACCTTGCATGGGTCGTCGCAAATCGCGGCAACTATCCCGCGAAGTTTGACAAAGTGAAGGAAGTGCTGGTCGCAATCAGCGATGCCAAACTTCTTGAAAAGAAAACAAACCTCCCCGATAAGTTCGCAGCTCTTGAAATTGAAGACCCCTCTGCAACCGCCAAGAGCACTCTGGTCACGATTTACGATGACAAGGCTCAACCAATCTCGTCGCTGGTCATAGGCAAAATGGCAAAAGGTCCCGGTGGTCGCGGCGGTGATGGAGCGTTCGTCCGCAAGGCCGGCGATAACCAGGTTTGGCAGTCTGATCTCAAGCAGACGTTCGATCTTGCGTTTAACCAATGGGTTGATACCACGGTCATACAACTTGAACGCACTCGCATTCGCGCGGTTGATGTCGTTCCAACCGCTGGCGATCGCATCACAGTTTCAAAAGCAAAATCAGAAGATGTCAATTTCACGCTTGCAAACATGCCGCCAAACAAGGTGCTTAAGTTCCCAGGCTCTGCCGACACTCCGGCTTACGCAATTGAGTTTCTCGACATGACCGATGCAGTGGCCGCAGCGACGGTCGACTTTGCCAAAGAGCCAGTGCTGACTTCAACATTCTCAGCGTTTGACGGACTGGTGGCTACAGCCACCGTTTCCAGAGTCGATGGCAAGCACTGGGTCAAACTTGCATTCGCAACTGATTTTTCCAAAACACCCGAAACACCCGCCGCCGAACCGGTCGATCCAGCAAAGCCCGCTGATCTGGCGGCGAAGAAAGTCAAGAGCCGCGACGAAGTCATCAAAGAAGCTGCCGATCTCAACGCTCGCCATGCTCCCTGGGCGTATCAAATAGTCGATTACAAAGTCAACCAGTTCGCGCCCAAACTCGATGAGTTACTCAAGGACCCTGAGCCACCCGCAGCTCCCGCGGCACCAATCACGCCGCTGTTGAACAACCCGCCGCCGCCACAAAAATAAAACACGCCGCTCCCAACATCTCGAAGCGGCGTGCGAGTATTTCGTTCTGTCTTTCCCTAATGCCTGTATCGTCCAGAGCGATACGCTCAACTTGACCAGTTACGC
>SXOY01000310.1 GCA_005776545.1 Planctomycetia bacterium
GATCGTTGACTTGATCAAAGCGCTTCTCAAACCTGCGATCGCCACGATCAAGTGCGACAAACAAACTCAGCGCGGTGATCAGCAACATGGTCGACATCGCCGTTGCCAAACCAAGTTCAAGCAGCGTGAAACCGCGGCGAGTGATCATTTCTTTGCCCCCGTCGAAGGAAGCCCAATTCCGCTTCCGGGAGTTGGAGCTTTGGGGGTCCGTGGAGCTTGCGGACCGCCGCGGGGATTTCCCGGACCGCCCGGACCACGTGGGCCACCACTGCCTCCGGAAGAAATCTGATCCGTAAGCGTGCGCCGCCCAGCATCGGACGACATCATGTTGGCAAATGAGTCAGGATTTCGCAGTGCCATTGGGTCGACCACGCGGGTCAAGACCACTTGTGGACTTTCGCCATCAGGATCAAAACTCCCGCCGCTTTCTTCGCTCAGCCAGACGGTAATCGTCACCTGCTTGAGCCGATCGAGCGAAACGGTGCGAGCAGTGCCAACCGGCGGCTTAGCTTCGATAAACCCGACGCGGTCCTCTTTAAGATGGTATCGAAATTTCCAGGCTCCATAGTCCAGCGGCTGCTGCGTTGGAAGCGAGTTCTTGTCATCGAGATACTGGACAATAAGTGCGCTGGATAACTCTGCTGCGCCCAATCGCTGCTGCTCTCGTTTTGACATGGCACTGGCAAATCCAAACGCGGAGAACATGGCCATGACCACGAATCCGAGCAACGCCATCGCCAGCGTGACTTCAAGAATGGTCATGCCGCGACGCGAGACCGCTCGTCGATTTACAGCGACGACTCTCAACCCAGATTGTGGTGTACTCCCAGTCATTCGCGTGTTACTCCGCCACTCCGCGGACTTTCCCTGGCATCCTGCCGCACGCTGCATCCGTGCATTCACTTGCATTATTTCTTTTCGATCGTCCACACATCAAGATCATCTTCGGTGCCGAACTGCTTGTCCTCACCCGAAGAAACAAGCGAAAAGGGCTTGCCGTCGCGTCCCGGAACGGCATATCGCAGCGGCTGATCCCAGCCATCTGCGTTCTTCTTGTCTTCCAGATACGGCGTCTTCCCTTTCACCAGCGCATCGAGATCCACTGGGTAGATGTTCTCATTCAACTGATATTGCTGAATCGCGGATTTGATCGTGTGCATGGTCGCCTTGGTTGTCCCGGCCTTGGCGCGGTTGCCCGCACCCAAAAGGCTGACCGCCGCAACAGTCATGAGAAGACCCATAATCACAATAACCAACGACAATTCAAGTAGCGAAAACGCTCGTGCGGTTCGGACCGTATTGCGAACCACATGTTTTTTCATTTCAATCTGTTCAGTATTCATACAAGCCTCCAAAATTGTCACGCTCATTGGTTCAACCCGCCGAGCATCTGAAAGTTCCCGGCAATCTACAGCTTCGTTGCTCATCCTGCTCCTTACCTGCCTTTATTGAACCGCATTCGCAGTTGATTGAATCATCGGAATCATGATCGAGAGCACCATCGAACCGATCATGAAAAACATAACCACCAGCATCGTCGGTTCAAGCGCCGCCAGCAATCGCTGCGAACGCCGTTCAACCTCTTCGGCCATATCCATCGCCAGCAATTCAAACGCTGATTCAAGATCTCCTGATCGCTCTGCCGCGATCAGCAATCGCCTCGTCGGCAGCGGCAAGGCGGTGACAGTGTCAATCAATTGCCTCAACGCGCCGCCTTCGATCAGTTTCGTGCGAAGAGTTGCCAGTTGCTTGCGCAACGTCGGATGATTGATCGCTTCTGTCGATATCCCCAGTGCATCGGCAAGTGGCACACCGCTGCGCGAAAGTGCCGCCATTACCGTGAAAAACTGCGTAGATTCCTGAGCAAGCACGACATCTTTCACCATTGGGAGCTTGCGTGAAGCGCGCGCAATCATCTCGCCAATTTGACGCCGAATTCCCACCATTCCAAAAACAATCGCAATCACACCCAGCCCAAACCACATCCAGTTCGCGGCAATGAAACTCCCCACCGTCACCATCACCTTGGAATACGCCGGCAGTTCAACTCCTGAAGATGCAAGCGCATTTCCAATCCGCGGCACGATAATCGTCAACATCAGTATCGAAACGATGGTCGATATCGAAAGCACCATCGCCGGGTAGATCATGAGCGTCCCGGCCTTGCCCGACACCGCAAGCTGCCGCCGCGCCGTGGTTGCAAGTTGCTTTGATGCACCCGGCAAATCTCCCGTTCGTTCCGCCGCCCGATAAACCGCAATCGTCACTCGGTCAAACACACCCGTGCCCTGGCACGCATCTGCGAAACTCGAACCACTCGAAACCATCTCTCGCATCCGCCGCATGATCGGTTGCACCGTCGGCGACACTGCACTGGCAACCACATCAAGTGCCTCAACCAGCGGCACACCACGTCCCAGAAGCTGCGCCAATTGCGTGTTAATCTCCGCCTGGTCTTTCAGCGAGAGCTTGTCCGTCGCCGCCGCCCACTCTGGCAACTGCCACCAACGTACGGGCACCAGCCGATCACGACGAAGCTGCTCAGCAAGTGCGCGTTCATTGCTCGCACGACGCAGCCCCATGGCGCGGCCACCATTCGCCTTGATGGCCATATACAGATAAGACGGGTTACTTGTGTTCAGCGTACTCATGTGTGATCAAACTCTCAATCCGCCCATTGTATCGGTCGGGAAGCGGTCGGGTTCATAGAAGTTCTACGCTTATTCAAAAGCGCACCGAAATTGCCCATCCTCACTATGCACTCATCTGCCAAGACATTTCCACCCAAATCGCGACAACCGCCGTCTCATCGCCTTCAATACAGACTCGCAACTCGCTGGAATGCTCCCATGATTCACCAATCTAGCACTCAATCTCCCGGTTCCCCCACCAAACCAGTACAGGTTGAAGTACCCATTTCTATTGCTACCCCCGGATCGGCCCCCACCGCTTCGACCCCAAGGAATTCGACCATGATCGCCCTGATTAAGCACCACGCAGGTCCCGAACTCGCCCTCGATGCCAATCGCCCCAAGCCTGTTTGCGGCCC
>SXOY01000311.1 GCA_005776545.1 Planctomycetia bacterium
GCGAGGTGAAGCATGTCAGCAGTATACAAGGCAGGGAAGGTGCGCGACATCACCCGCCGCTGGTTTTGGTCTGCGTATATCCAAGAGTACGAAGATGGGCAACGAGCCTGTCACGGTGGTCGCCTTGCAATTCGATTGCGGACTCAGAGAGACTGCCGCCCGTTGCGAACTTTTGTTTCAGGTCCTTGAGAAGTTGAGTCAGATCTTTCTCGCGAGCGGTGAAGCCAGAGATGACTGTTACAGTCTTTCCGCGGCGGGATTCGCGCTGCACGCGTAGCGGCTGGTCTTTGGCGTGTGCGAGTTTGCCATCGCTTCCACGCGGGCACGTGCAGATGCCAATCGGCCTTTCGCAATGCTCGCACGTAACAGGGCGTTCAAGGGATGTGCCAGCGAAAAGTCCAGACATGATCAGGTTCCAGGATGTGCCGCTGTGGGCAATGTGTAAGAGAGTCTGGTGGCATTGTTCGCCGCCATCGCGAGCAGTGGGGGTTGCTCGCCACATTCTGGACAGCGGGCAGAAGTCGGGAGCGCAGTAAGATCATACTTGCAGTTGGCACAGATGCCGTGCCGTGGAGCAGGTGTGAGCCAGCGCCATGGACGTTGGATCGTCGTGCAAGTTGCCAATACGAGGAGAGAAAGAAGCGAGATTGCGTTGTGGACATAGCCGCTGAAGATTGGCGTTTGCAAGGCTCCATCAGTGATGCGGATATGAGAGGCCATCAGCACAAAATCAGGGCGAGTGGAAACGTAGTAGTCGAGAAACGCACCACGAATCCGCGCACTCTCTTCTTCGCTTACAACCGCACCTTCAACCGCACAAAGCCTCACTGAAGCACGCGATGTGGACTGCGTGACAGCCCAGAACCCCGAAGTTGAGCTCGTCTGGTCTACGCTGAGCCACATGTCTGGTATCTGCGGAAGTGCGCGAATATTCGAATCAAAGAAATATCCGTTGTCTTTGCGACACGCAAACGTGATATCCAGGTTCCCAGAAAAACAAGATGTACTGCGAGCCTGAAGGGTAAAACGAGCCAGGTAGCGTCCAGATGTTGATGGGCTGCGATACGAAATCGGTAACGCGATGACAGAACCGCAAAAAGCTACACATGCGGCGGCAAGAACCAGTCGAGATGAAAAGAACGCAAAGATAACTTCATATCGGCGTTAGGCAAGGGTCGAGTTCATTGAGAATTGCTAACGTGAAGAGGACGAAACGGCTTTGGCAATCAGTAGATGCGGAAAGCGAGGGTCAAAGTTGAGCCTGTTTGCGAGCTGAAAACACAAGGGAATCTGGTCCGATCGACGAAGACCAAGAACTGCAAGAAATAGGGATCGAGGAACACCTCTTGGAACACAATACAAGAGCTGAGCATCTGTTGGAGTGGCAGTTCCCGCAAGCCATGTGGCTGCGAGGCGATCATCGTAAGTCGCTGCGGCAAGTTGATTGATCGCAAGGTCAAGTTGGGTAAGTGCCAGCGTCGAATCACCCTTGAGGTATGCTCCCAATACGACCGTGAAACGCTCTTCGAGCGATGCCTCCGCGGTCAGTAGTTTGGCTGCCTCGGCAATTGCGCCAGTCTGAATGAGAGCTTCAAAGTTGAGGTTGCCACCGGGCTGGTTGTACTTGGTCCAGTTTGCGATGTCGTTCTCGCAGTAGGCAAGAATACTCAGAAGTTGATAGCGAATCTCATCGGCGTTTGGTCCATAATCGCCCACATACGCCTGAATGTACGCCTCGGCCTCATCGTGCCTGTGGAGTGCAGCTAAACATACAAGTTTATCTCCCGCTTCCCGGGAAGTCATAGTGCCTGGCATCGCACGCAATTGAGGCGACTCAAGGCACTCGGCGAATTTGCCGCGTGCAAGGAGTATTGTGCGGCTGACTTGCTGCGAGCCGTCATCCCATGGAATCAACGTCATCGCCTGATCGATGTACTTGGTTGCCAGATCAAATTCGCCACTATCAAGGTAGTATCTCGCAAGAGCGCGAGCCGCATATGGATGTGGTGATTCGCCGGTAGTGGCGGCGACATACATCGCAAGTCTCACTTTAGGATCATGGGCTATGCGAGCGGAAAGGTAGAGAAGGGCAGAGTTCTTTGGATCAGTCTGGAGCAGCGACTGATACTCCGCCTGAAGGTCAAACGTAGGATTGTGTGCTTCACAAGAGTCCTGATGCAGTCGATGAGCATTGACGAGAACTGGCCGGACCTTTAGAAGCGGCTCAATGGTCTGCTCCAGATCTTGTTGTGGAACTGCGCTCGATGCAAAAAGATACGTCTCACAATCAGGATCAAATCTGAGGCCGTTCACAACGCGATCGGGAAGTTCCCCTGCTCCCAGATAATGCGAGACGATTCTGAGTGATTCCAAGTTAGTGGCGGAAGTGATCTCAAGGCTGGTGCGTTTCTCTGAGGAGTTGCTGTGGCTCTTTACGCTGACCTTTGCAGGCAGCGGCGTAAATGGGCAATCGATCTTCCCAAATTCGTGAACCTGCTTGCCAGTAAAGAGTTCGAACGTCGACGGTGGGGGATTCGTCGCGTAAATCGCCGTGCATTTGAGCACCATGCCAAGTGAATCGGGGTTAATCACCGTGATTGGATGGCTGAATGGTCGAGCGAAGAAATTAGTTGATAGATCTACCTGAAACGAAGGAATGAGGTTCAACGAGTGGTTGACGGAAATTGTGTACTGACCTTCCGGAACGGTGACGAATCGCTGTGTATCTGCCGACATAGAGAATGTCTGTGAGCCGATGACGACTTCATATGGGTACGTCGTGCCGTTGACGAGATATATGCGGCGGTTCTGGCCGTTGTTATAGGCAGTGAAGAGGTAGATCGCGAGCAGGATGAGTGCGATGACCGGGCCGATGAAACGGGCGATGCGAAATCGAACCGAGCCTTCAGATTCCTTGAATTCCTTGACGTTGAGGAGCTTTGAGGAAATCGGTTTGCCGCTGTCCAGGTTCTTTTCGCTCACCTTTCGCATCTTCTTGAATTGCTTGTCTTTGAGCAGCGATGGATGCGCAGCGGCAAATCCGTCGAGCATGGTGATAGCTCGATCGTGCGAGCCGGCGGCTTGAAGCGCGGAGATGTAAAGTGTCAGAAGCCAGCAATCGTCGCGTTGGTGCTCAAGAAGCAATGGTTCGGCAACAAGTGTCGCATCCGCGAATGAGCCGTAATGATAAAGGACAGCTGCCAATCGCAGCGAAACAGTTCGATCCGGCTTGATCGCCAGTGACTGACGATAACTATGAGCCGCCTCTGTTCCCATTCCAAAATGGCGGTAGACATCTGCGAGCGTGTTCAGGACTTCAGGTTCTTTCAGCAACGATGGCGAAAGCGAGGCGATGATTCCAAGACACTCATCCTTGGCATCAAAGTACGCAGCACAACTGATCGCCTTCATCGCTGTCTGAAGGTCTCCGGGGTTTTCATCGAGTTTGGCGGCTTCCTCTGCAATCGCCTCATCTCGCGCCTCGTTCCATTTCTTCAGCGAACTGACATTGTGACGACGGCAATTCGGGCAGTCGTCATTGATGCGTTTCGCACCAAGCGGAATTAACGGAATAAAGAGAAATACGAAAAACAGTGTCGTCTCATACGACTGAAGATCGCCATGGCCGCCGCAAAACTCGCAGTTTCCACGCCTCGCGCGGAGGTTGCGTCTGCCGTAATACCAGGTTCCAATTCCATTCACTGTTTGCGGCATGGCCAAGCCCTTTCTAGTCTGTGGTGGAGAGCATACCAGATAATCGAGCGGGGGACAAGCAGCGATTGTGGGAGCAAATGGCCGAGCAATGTGGGCACAAAAAAAGCTCCCGCCATAACGACGGGAGCCAGTTGCGAATGTGGTTTTCTCTAATGCCTAGTGCCAAATGCCTAATGCCTGTACCGTCCAGTGCGACACACCGAATCCGGCATGCTCATCGAACAGCCTTCTTCTTACTCGTGGTATTCATCCACTCGGGCAAGCCATCGCCCTTCTCAAACAGATTGGCGAACTTGAAGCCCTTGCGTGCCTTCCAGGACTTACGGTGATACGCATCGCTCGCTAGCAGCGGGAAGAGTGCGGTGAGTTCGCCGAACACCATCTGCTCGTGTACCACATCGACCTTGCCCCATGAGCAGGCTTCGCGGAGTGTGGAGCCTGAGAGTGCGCCATCGCGTGAATCAGCAACCGTCATCTGAATCGCGTACTTGTGCATGCCGATATCGCCGCGGGCCTTGCCACCCTTGCGTTCATTGAGCAGTTCGGCCGCGACCACGATGTCCTGGGCGAAGTTCTTGGGAACGCCGCCGCCGAGCATGAGAAGACCGGTGTCTTTGCATGCGAGTTTGATGTCAGTGAGTTCGCGGAAGTCCTTGCCAGAGTCAAACGCGACCTGTCCGCGGCCTTCTTCGATCGCTTCGGTCTGCTGCAACACGATGCCGAAACCGGCAGAACAGTCGCTGAACGCGGGCACAAAGATGGGGACGCGCTTCTGGTAGCAGGTCTTGACGATCGAGTCGTTCTTGGCGTGATTCTGCGCGAGGTACGCACCCATCGCTTCGCAGAATTCGCGGCTGGAGTACGCGCCGGGTTCAAACGCGTTGAAAATCTCATGCGTGGCGGCGTCGCAGTCGCGAAGATCATCCTCGTTGATGTAGGTGTCGTAAATGCGATCGATCATCAGATTGCGTAGCGTCATGTCATCAACCGGAGGCGCTTCGGGCGAGCCCGGTGCGATGTAGTGCTTAAAGCCCAGGCCTTCAAAGAAATCCTGATCAACGATGTTTGCGCCGGTTGACACGATGGCATCGATCATGTTGTTTTCAAGGAGCGTAATAATCGCATTCTTGAGTCCCGCTGAAATCAGCGAGCCTGCGAGCGTCAGGATTACTGCGCACTCTTTGTCCTTGAGCATCATCGAGTAGATGTCCGCGGCGTTCGACAGCGTGCGCGCGGTGTACGCCATGTCGCGATAGCTGTCGATGACAGGCCGCGCATCAAACTTGGTGATATCGATGTGCTCGATGGGGCGAGAGAGAAGTTCCTTCTTGGTCCATTTGCCGTTTGCCATTGCAATAACTCCTGGCATTGACCTAGTGCCTAGTGTCAA
>SXOY01000312.1 GCA_005776545.1 Planctomycetia bacterium
CGGCCCGTTCCTCGCCAAAAACTTCGCGAGCACCATTTCGCCAGCAATCATTTCCATCGATGCCCTTGAACCATTCCGCTGCCCGGGGCCAGAACGCACACCGGAAGATCCGCAACCACTGCCGTATCTCAATGACCCATCGCTGCAATCTCGCGGCGGATTTGATATCACTCTGGAAGTGTTCCTGTCCTCAGCACAGATGCGGGAAAAGGGCTTTGAACCTGTGCGGCTCAGCCGCGGCAATTTCAAGCACATGTTCTGGACCTTCTCGCAGATGATCGCCCACCACTCCAGCAATGGTTGCAACCTCCAGGCGGGAGACCTCCTGGGCAGCGGCACTGCCTCCGGTCCGACACCCGAATCGCGCGGCTGCATGCTCGAACTTACGTGGGATGGCTTTGATCCAGCCACAAAGAAACCCAAGCCCCGCAAACCTGTGCAATTACCCACAGGCGAAACACGGACATTCCTCGCCGATGGCGATGAAGTCATTATGCGGGCATTCTGCGAAAAGCCTGGTTTCCGCAGAATTGGCTTTGGCGAATGCCGCGGCATCATCTACCCGGGACGTAGCTAAACAACGCACATTTACTGGGTGGCCCAGGGTCTGAAACACGTTTCCATCCGCGCATTCTCTGCCAGCTTTCACCCTGACCCATACAGGATCTAACGGCTATCCTTACGTGTTCCATCGCGTGTTTCGTCAACCTGCTTCTCGAAAGGATTCACATGAAGAAGACAATGCTCCCGTTCGCACTTCTGGCTCTCGCGGCATTCACCGCAACCGGGTTTGCGGGACCGATCACGGATGCGGAGATCGACGCCGCACTTGCAGCATATAAGGACAGTTCAGCCAAGGCTCCTCGCACTGATCGCGAGAGCTACATGAAGGCAATTAAGGAAGCCGCCGATGCCGCTGTAGGCAAACTGGACCTGAGCGAAGCCACGATTGATCAACTCGAAAAACTCTCTGGCCCATTGGGAATGTCTGAGTCACAGAAGACCAACCTCTCCAGCCGACTGGGAAATCTCGCCGCTGCACCAACTGCCGAAGGCGCACGCGCTGCGATCCTGCAACTCAATGCGACGGAAGCCCCGACTGCTGAGGCAGTTGTCAACACTTTCAGCCACGCCGGTTTGAAAGATGCACTCAATGCCGGCAAGGGCGGCTCGATCTTCTCGAATCTTGGCAAAGGAACGCTTAACTTCGCAGCATACGACAAGGCCAAGCTCGGCACGGCCCTCGACAATGCATTCTCTTCCGACATGCCCGCAACGGTTGTTACGTCGGCCGCTGGCGTCTTTGACTTCCTCAGCGATGAAGATTCCGCAGCTGATACCGCCACTATTCAAAAGTACCGCGGCGTGATCTCAAGCAAACTCGAAAAGGCGATCACCACCAACACCGATGAGAAGCTCACCAAGCGCCTCGGCAATCTCAAGAACTACATCAATGGTGCATACGCCAAGGGCGAACTGCTCAATCATGAAGCACCGGCTGTGACCTTTAAGTGGACCAACAGCGAATCAGAGATCAAATCTTTCAATGACCTCAAGGGCAAAGTGGTCGTCGTTGACTTCTGGGCAACCTGGTGCGGCCCATGTATCAGCAGCTTCCCACAAGTGCGTGACCTCGTTGCCGAATACAAGGGATACGACGTTGCTGTCGTCGGCATCACCAGCATTCAAGGCGCGGTCTACTTCCCGAAGGCAACCGAAGCTGACAAGAAGAAGATCGATTGCAAAGATGACCCGACCAAGGAAATCTCGCTCCTGCCCCAGTTCATTAAAGACATGGACATGACCTGGACCATCGCCGTCACCGATCAGGATGTCTTCAATCCCGACTTCGGCGTCCGCGGCATCCCCCACGTCGCCATTATCGATCCGGCCGGAAAGGTCCGCTTCCGCGGCCTGCACCCCGCCATGCACCACGACAAGGAAGTTGAACACATCAACGCACTGCTCAAGGAATTCAACCTGCCAGTGCCAGCAGCTAAGCCCCACGCTGCAGAACCTGCCAAAGAAACCAAGTAATTAGATCATTCGAAAGGGGCCTCTTAGCGGAGGCCTCTTTTATTTCGTTGCAAACAGAGGTGCCCGCCATGGAAAAGTCGCATTCAGGATTGGGAATCGCTTCGTTCATACTCGCGTTGTTCACCTGGTTTGGACTTGTCGGGTTAGGAATCATGGCGGTGGTGGCCACAGGCGGCTCGGAATTCGCGGATGATTCTCCTGTGGCAATTGGTCTTGGACTTGGAATAGTCCTGGTTGGACTGATTGGAATACTCGCAGTTCTTCTGGGAATTGCTGGAGTTCTGCAATCTGAACGCAAGAAGACCTTTGGCTTCCTGGGCCTGGTTATTTCTCTCCTGGCAATTGCATCCACAATTGCATTGACTGCACTGGGAAATTGGGACGAAACGACGCCGACTGAAGATGCACCAGCCCAGCCCGCCCCTTGAAAGCTCCCATTCTGAAAACATGAAAAAGAGACATTCTCAGTTTGGCATAGCCTCCCTTACGCTTGCTTTGATCCCATCCTTGCTCATCGCTCTGCCATTTGTGCTTGGGTATTGCCTGGGAGACCCTTCGCAGCATGTTCAGGATACCCCACCGCTCGCTGAGATCCTCGCGTCTGTCATAATGGTTGGACTTTCCATCGCGATCGTCTTTGTGTTTTCGCTCTTCTGGCTTGTGGCGACAGTTTTTGGAATTGTCAACCTCTTTCAATCCGAACGGAAAAAGCACTTTGGTATTCTGGGACTCATTCTCACTGCTCTCGGAATTGCAATGACTGTGCTGATTGCGGCCGGGATCATCAACGACTTAACCTCTGGTTCTTCAAACAATCACGCGACATCTCTATTGAAACCAACCCTACTCAGGGATTCACAGATTTTTCGCTGCGTTTGCGGCCAATCTGCAACAGCAACACTTCCGGATCCACGACCACTTTCGCCGGCTTGAACGTTGTTGGAATTACAAACTCTGCGGGGCTTGCAGAACTCAGGTGAATTTTCACATCCTGATGCTCCGGATCTGCACCTTTCAAGCCCTTTGGCGCTTCGGCCTGTGCTCGCACCGTCACAGTGATATTTCCAGTCCCGATATTGGAAATCTCGCCGCGAACCATATAGCCATCACCAGATTTCTCAGCGGCAACTTTGTCGAGCTTGAACTCCGGCAGAACTGTTGCATATATCCACTGATTCACAAATGCATCAAAGGCTGCCTGATCAGAAGCATGCGGCCGCAGCGCAACGACAAAGTCCTCAATAAGCGGAAAATCCAGACCGCCATCCATCGGCACTCCGTCTTTCCACTTTGTTACAAATTCCTTCATTCCGGCCAGCATCGCTTCCTGCCCCATCGTTTCCCGCAACATCCAGAACATAAAACCAGCTCGGTCGTAAGTAACATTGGTATC
>SXOY01000313.1 GCA_005776545.1 Planctomycetia bacterium
ACCGAGCATGCACCGCGCGGGGGCGATGAACTTAATATTGTGAAACCTGGCGCAAACTACGGTTGGCCGCTGGTGTCATTTGGGATAGATTACAGCGGCGCGGCATTCAAGGAACCCTGGCCCAAGGCGGATGATCCGAAACAGAAGGACATTGAGATGCCTGTCTATCGCTGGATGCCGTCGATCGGTGCGTGCGGTCTGGATATTGGGAAAGGCGGCGTGTTTTCACACTGGACTGGCGACCTGTTCGCAGGCGGATTGTCGGGGGCCAATGTAGATCGCATTCGAGTGAAAGATGGGAAACTGGTTGAGCGAGAAGAACTGTTGTATGGAAAAGGTCGCGTACGCGATGTCGTGACTGGTCCGGATGGTTCGATTTATGTGGTACTGAACGGGCCTGACAAGGTCATCCGGCTATCGCCGTCGAAATGAGGGCGGAGATTCATGGGAGAAATACTGCATATTTTGTCGCCGCAGATTGATCGAAATGTGGTGTGTGAAACGCTTGGGATCAAACCTGCATCGCGGGAATGGACATCGCTGAGTTGGAAAGATGGCAAGGCGAAAATGCAATTGGATGCATTTGAGTCTGGAAAAGAATTCAAGGAAGTTCTTAGCTGCTATCAGCAGTTGTTTGAAAATGTGGCGGAAGGCGCGGACCTGAAAGAGATCAAGCGACGGTTGCTCGCTACGAAGTGGCTTCTTCGCATTACCGCTAGCCCCGACTTTGATGCGACTGCAGCAGACTCTAACTCAATTGCGAGCTTGGCGATGCAATTGGATGGCACCTGTATCACAAGCAGTGCGGTGATCGACCCGGCAACCGGCGACGCGATTCTGGCATGGGATAGCGAATGAGATTGGATTAGAAAGAGAACCCGACGACTGCGAAATAGTCTACCACGCTGGCGTTTTTGGAGGCGGAGCGTGAGTCGTAGCGGTGCTCAAAACCAGTACGCAGATTCATCTTGAGTTCCGGGTCGATGAGAATCTGCCAACCAGCGCGTGTGACACTGCGAAACTGGCCTTGCTTACGCATATCGGGGTAGTATTCAAAGTTGGCGTACAAAGAACTGCGATCGCTTACTTTGTAATGTCCATCTAATGCAAAGATACCAAGTTCGGGAATCAATGCGTTTTCGCCATTGATTTCACGTGCGCCGCCAAGTCCTAAGCGAGCGAGGATCGTGGTTTTTTCAGTCTTTGTCACAGAGTACCCAAAACCGACCGCCCCACCGATGCGTGCATCCCACGCCTGCTTGTCGTCGATTTCAAGTCGCCCTTGCGTCCACATGCTCCATGGCGACTCCGCCGCGAATTTCCAGTCGTTGCGAGCATTGATCTCGCCACGGTTTTGCGTAGTGCCGTAGTTGTTTTGACCGTAGACGTACGACGCGTGTGCGGTGGTGTTCAGTTTGGCACTGGAACGGGCCATCGAGAAGTTGAGCCGCACGGTTTGAGAGTCAATTGGACCAGTGGTTCCGTTCAGGCCGAATTCAACCGAGCGGGACCACCCTTCCCAGAAGCTCTTGTCATCTTTTCCTGTAATCGCCTCGACAGGATCCATTGGCATCTGGATCTGGTTTGCATTGGGCAAAGGGTTCGCCGGTTTGGCAGGCGGTGGTGGCGGAGGCGGAGGAGGGGGCGGTGGAGGCGGGATCGGTGGTAGACCAGGTTCGGAACTGGTGATGCCCGGCAATGGAATTTTTACTTCGCCAAGAACCTGGTGGATCAGAATCAGATACTCGTGAGTTACGAGTTTGATTGTTCCCTTGATCGTTTCACCGTTTGCCAGTTGAAGCATGACCTGATTGCTAACGGTGACATTTGTGCCACTGGATACAGGGGGAAGCGGCTGCGGAGTCTGAGCGGAAGAAATCGAAGCGCACATTCCAACCAATGCGGCTATCGCGATGCCTGCTGTTGGGCTGTGAATTCCGATTCTTCCCATCTTCGGCCCTCTCTTTTTCGAGGAATTGCTCATTCAAGCAAGTCGCCGGATTCGCAGTACTATACCACCCCCGCCCTCCTTTGAGCAGAGCGGGGTCACTTGTAGTTTATCGAAATCTGCCCCTAGATGCATCACGATTTTGCCCAAGTGCCGTATTTATTTTGATATCGTGATAATTGGGAAGTGGGTTGTTTGAGTTCCGTGGGAGCGCAAAGTTCGCCCACAATCCGCGGTTGTACGGGAAATGTGTGCAATCTCTCTATAGTTGATCGACATATCGCCCGGGGCGTAAAGATCATTCAAAAGTGCCACTGATCTTAAGAGGAAAATTCAAGATATCTGCAATCTCGGTTGCTGATTTCTTTCCCAATCCTGAGAGTCTCTTGATAATCGGCCCGGGGTTGGAAAATGCGAGAGCACCCAGAACAGCAAACTTGTTCTCAAGTACCTCATTCAGGTCGACCTTGTCTGGGCCACTTGCATTTCGGGCATGCCCACCAGGATACATCACAAGGCCCGAATCGAGGACATTTCCCTGATCATCCGTGATCACCATCGAGGTAGGAATTCCATCGGGGTACTTGGCATCGTACTCGCTTCCACCATGCTCAAAGGTCATTTTCTCCATGAGAGCGCGAGTGACAGGGTGGTGCAGTGCCTCGTGATTGAAGTCGTGTGGCGTGAGGATCAGTTCCTTCCAGCCCAGCGGCCGCGCGGTCGTTTGACGCAACTCGAGTGCTTTGCGGAGCATGGTGCACACAAGATAGAGCATGGAGTGATCCGCAGATTGACGTGTCTTGGGATTGCGTTTTGCAGGATCACCGATGATGCCAAATGCTGGTTCGTACGCCACTACCACCATCTTGGCAATTGCATCGCCAGATTGATCGCTAAGGAGGTACGGATTCTTGTTGATCAAGTTGATCAGACCTTGCAACGCGCCGGCGGATTGGTGCTCATACAGCCCAAGCTTAAAGTGCATTCCCATGACCGCAAAATCGCTTCCAGTGCGGCTGAGAAACAGGTCAAACGGCGAAGCATCGGCCTTATCTGAATTTGCCTTGCTTGAACCAACCTTCTGGAACATCTGCCCCGGACCTTCGAAAATCCTGAAAATTGCCTCGGGGTTACGGAAGATATCGCGTGGCCCCATGAAGCCTGACATTGAACGTTTGACGGACAAGATTGCGGCCTCGGTCGTAATCGCCGCGGATGCACCCTTAGAATCAGAGAGTTGCTTTCCCGCGCGGATGGCTCGGAACGGAATGTAGTGGGCGACAACCATGCCGATCGCCGATTCAATTTGTTCAGCGGTTGCACCCATCATTGCGCCAAACGTCGCTGCTGAAGCAATCCCGCCGTGAATGACGTGATCGATCTTGTAGGTCTTGGCACTGAATGCTTCGGCAAGACGGCCGCGGATTTCATCAACCAGTAGCATTCCGCGAAGTGCAAACTCACCATCCTTGCCGCACATTTGTGCTGCCGCGAGGGGCACCGCATAGAAATCGTTGTGGCCGAATTCGCCTGCCGTCTGCTTCCTCGATGGATTGAAGCCGAAGTTTGTTCCGTTGGAATCCCATTCGCGAACTGCGGCACAGTTTGCCACAATGGCCTTTTCAACTTGCACATCCGCAGCAGATCCAAAAACAGGAGCGCCGTTTCTCACAACCTTGGAAGCCCAGTCGCAACCGGAAAGTGACCCGGCGCCTCGCACTGCCGCCGGATAGGTTCCCGCTTCATTTCGCAGGAGGACGGGCGCGTTGGTTCCCATTGCGATTGCGGAAAGGCCGCAGATACACGCATCGGTGAAAAACAAGTTGGTCCGGTCCAGTACCGCCTGATCGGGTTCGCCTCGCTTGCCTTTTGCATCAGACATGAAGTCGATTGCGTACTGAGCGATACCGAGGGCTTGATTGGAATTCGCGGGAAGATGAACAACGTCGGACATTTCTGACTGCTCCAGGTAAATTGACAAATCCGCCGGCTGTTCCGGGCGGGCTGGAGGGTAGTACACAGGTTGATTAGGCACAAGATACTGTCATGCCGGAAGGCGGATTTCTCTCAACTGGGAACCTGTTTTTTGCTAATTATCGCGGATCGGCGGGGGGTGGCATGGTATAGGGCTTTGACTTCTCTACTTTCTTTTCCTGCTCAGTCCCCCAGGGGTCAAAGGTGAAGTTCGCATCTGGAAGTTTTTGGAAGAACCGCCCCAGCTTTGTGTTCGCTCGCTTATGGAGGTTCTCGTTCGTCCTCTTGCCATCGGGGTCATCTGGCAGCGGTGCCTTTGGACCCCGGATAACAAGCCGTTCCCGCGGATGAGTAAGTTCCATCATGCAGCCAGTTGACAGAAGCAGACTCAGTGCCAGGACACAACCTCGCGTTGATCGACTGACTTCCGGCACTTGTGCGTCCTCCAATATCACGCAAATCTCAAAGAGACCGATGATCAGGCCTGCGAGTGATATACGTCTTCAATTCGCTTAACATGCTCAACGTAGCTCAGGAGATTCTCTGACACTGCATGGACCTCTTTCGGACTTGGAACTATCACTTCCCCCCGCACTACGCGAGAGATTGTACTCGCCAGATCATCAGCATCTGCACCGTTAAAGTACACTCCGTTTCCACACCCATTCTCGCCATGTTCGCGAATAAAATCTACCACGCCGCCAAGCCGCGAAATGATCATGAACTTCCCGGAGTTCAGAAGCTCTAACATCACCAGCGGCGCGTTTTCCATCCAGATATGCGGCACAATCGCGACATCGAAGTCCCGGTGAATGCTTGCAAGTTCCTCATACCGATACCCACCCAGAAAACTGACTTCCGGATATGGCGCCAAACGATGCCTGAAAGAAGAATCGTCTCCAAACGCTCGAATGACAAAATGACACGATTGCCGAACATCTTGCGCAAGCAGCGGAATCGCACGCGTCAGAACCTCAAGCCCCTTATTCGGAAACACTGTCCCCAGAAATCCGATGCGCAGCGGACGATCTAGTGTCGCGGCATTCCATGGACGTTTGTCATAGTACGTATGCCCACGGGCAACTCGTCGCAGCGCATCGAAATGCGGTTGTCCATATGGAACAAACTTGCATTTTTCCTGAGGGAACCCCATGGAGACCAGGACATCAGTGATGAACCGGCTCGGTCCAATGACGCGATCTGCATGTGCCAAGGCCGCTAATCCAGCCAAACGGCGATTTCCATAATGATCCAGCACGGCAAGGTGATGAGTTTTGCCGAGCAACTCTTCGTTGGCGTCACGCGGCTGACTGACAACACGTGCTCCCTCATTTCCGCGACATGCTCCGGGCGCGGCCAAGGGTGGCCCCATTGCTGGGTCTACGCACAACATCGTCGGATCCAACCCGTCGTTCGTCGTCTTAACCTCTCGTCCGGTCAGCGATCGGTGTTTCAATCTGCCCAATGCAGAACGTGCCTCGCGCATGAACTTGGCAGAATTGGGACCGAGTGTCGCCCAGGCCAACGCCTGCAGCTTCCGATTGCGAATCTCTACCTCCGGCGCGGTAGCTGAAATGCAATTCTCGCACGCTTTGCCACCCTCATAGTCATGGCACACGCCAGCTTCGTTTCGCAACAAGTCAACCTGAGGGCACACATACCAATGGTTGTGCAACGTTACAACCAGCCTGCGACCGCTCGCCTTGATTGCCGGCAATAGATCGAGACTCAAGCCTTCCAAAGAATGGACGTGCACCACTTCAACTCGCTGCGATTTGAGCCAGTGCATCACCAGTCGTGTCTGCTCCGGGCAGCTTATTTCCTTTTCTTGATTCCGGAAGTTGTAACGACTGATCGCAAGATTCGGGCTGTTAATTAGACTATGGCACTCCACTCCTCGCCATGTTTCAACATGCTCTATTCGCATGCCTCCAAATACCGTGTAGTCCATCCCTGAACGCAAGTAGCAGACCTTGTGACCACTCAGCGTCAGCCCGCTCGCAAGCTCTGATGCCGACAGGTTGTATCCACTGCCTTCCCGTTGCTGACTACTCAATTTCGCCCAACCGATCACGCAAATCGAAAGTGGTTTCGCCGATCTGGGCCAACCATTGGGTTCACCTGACATGCGCCACGCCCTCTGCAACGGCCGACGGCAGGCACAGTTGTTGGTACAGACCCTCCATCTCCGATGCATGCTCCTTCATTGACTTGGGTCGTCGTACCGCCGCCTTCAATCGCGGCAACAGCTCTGCATCAGTCACAAGCTGCGTCAGCGACGTTGCAAGTGCTTCGCGATCGTTGCCACGGAACAACAGTCCGTTGACATTGTGCTGCACCAAATCAGGAATCCCGCCGACGTCTGCGCCGATCACCGGCAGACCGCACCCCTGAAACTCCATTACAGTCTGCGGCCCGTTATCCCACCAGATACTTGGAACCACTCCGACATCCTTGTCTGCTAGAAGTTCTGGCAAACTGTCGAACACATAACCGTCTTGTGTTCCCAGGAAACTGATTTTGCTTCGCAGACGGTCAAGCCGAGGCATTGCCGACTCAAGGTTCTGAGCGTAGACATGCAACCCAAATCGCGATGAGATTGCAGGGTCAAGAAGTTCAATCGCATCAAGCAATACATCAAGCCCCTTGTAGCGATTATGAAACCCGAGAAACACGAGGTTGATCACTGCCCCATCGACTCTCGCTCGACTTCTACTTACAAACTCACTCGCACGCGTGCCAATGTTAAACGTGTGAACAATGCTCGGACGAACTCCCAGCCGTTGAAACCGCTGTGCTACATACTCAGAAACCGCATGAACGGCATCGCATCTATTAAGCATCGCCAGCATGGCCGCACGCCGCCTTCCAAATTTGTTGGTAAGGTCTGGCCGCGAATCCGCATTGATTTCATTGGTAATCGCGGCCAAATCTGCCTTTGGTTCCTCGGGCTTGCCCCCCACTGCCGCCGCAATCGGTGGCCGTCCTCGTACTTCCTCGACAGGAAAGGGGCACGCCTTGATAACATCTTCTGCGGCCTCAACAGCGTGAAATGGAAGCGGCAACCTCCCATCAACAGTCGGCATCAGAGGTTTTGTAATCGGTACGTTCAGCCGTTTCATTGCGCCGGTCCAGCGACGCAGATGTTCATGCCTCGAATCAAACTCCTCCCCCACTGTCGCAGCACATCGTTCGCAGGCGGCTCCGCCTTCGAAATCATGGCAGGGCGTCAGCCCACATTGCATGAGATACACCTGCGGACAGATCGAATGGTAGTTGTGCAAACTGAATACCACCCGAGAACCATCAGACACTATCGCATCCACACAATCCGCCGACAACCCCTCGATATTGTGAAGATGCACTACATCTGGTTGCAACAGATGTACAAATCGCCCGACTTCGGCGGCGAGTTGCGGGCAACGCTCCTCTAGTTCCGGATGCTGAAAATTAAATACCGCTGGCGCAAGCACTGGCGAGTTCACAACCTCAAACACCCTGATACCGTTCCAATCATCGTGCCGCCGAATGCTGATTGGACCGGCAGTTGGACGAAAATCGAGGGGATTGACATCCGGAACATCCTCTATTCCAGTTGCAAGACAAGAGACATCGTGCCCTCGTTTCGCCAGTTCCCGCGCCAGCCCGTTCATGTATCCGTTCGCGCCGCCACCGATGCGAGCTGCATCCCACACTTTCGCCCAGTTGACCATCAGTATTCGCATTGCAACGGGAGTCTATCCGAGCAAAGCGAGGGTCTAGAGTATTGTGTAACCCCAGGCTAAGCGAAGGACACAATGCCAGCAATCCAATGCAACAAGTGCCAGAAATCAGTCGAATTTACGCCCGCACAGGCCGGAAAGTCGCTTCCCTGCCCACATTGCGGAGAGATGAACACTCTTCCAACCCCGGACACCGCTACCACTGCCGAGTCTTCCGATCCAGCCGGCTCCAAAGGGCTTCCTTCAGCGACCGGTCCAGAAACCCCGGTGATGACAGTGCACCAAGCGATGTTCGGTTCTAAACCCTTCTCCTTCCTGATACTCTGTTTTGCGGCCATCGCTGGCATTGGAGGAGGGATTTACTTTGCAGTTGTTGCGCTGTTTCCGGCGGCAATCGCGGCATGCGGTGTCGGCGCTTTATGCCTGCTTACGCTGGTTTTTTGGCGAATGGTCCGACATTCTCGGCGACTGGAGATTACGAATCGCCGGATCTTCGACAAACAGGGACTTCTATCCCGCAAGGTCAATGAAATCCGAATTCAGGACATTCGCGATATGCAGGTCATTCAGAGCTTTCCGGAGCGTCTTCTCGGAGTCGGCCGTCTCAGCATCTCAACCGCCGGACAAAGCGATTATGAGATTGAAATCGCTGACATTCCTTCCCCAAATAAGGTCCGGGAGGTTATTGACCTCTACCGCCGAATCTGACCGATGCTATCATCTGCCAGACATTGGAGCCGCCGCTTTGAACTGGTTTCAAAAAGTTCGATTTCGCGTCCTCACCCTTGCGGTCGCGGTACTCATTGCAGGCATCACAGTTGCCAGCTTGAGTGCCTTTCCCGTGTGGCCAGTCGTTGGGGCAACCATCGCCGCGTTTGCTGTCGCTGTCAACACTTTCGGAAGCCGACTGAATACAGACATGTGCTATCACTGCGGCCAAGACCTCAAGGGACTTCCCTCTGGTGAGCATGGCGCAGTTTGCACTTCCTGCGGCAAACTCAGCTTCCCCGCAACCTCCACCGGCGAGACTATTGCGACAACTGAAGATCACGACGATTCCGTCGAGACTTGATTGATCCAAAAATAAACAGGTCTGAGTGGGATTCCTCCAACTCAGACCTGTGTTTTATTTTACTTTCTTACTGGCCACCGAGAATTGCCGGTTTCAGCGGCGGAATCTCGTCCTGTTTACTCATTGGCCGAGTGATCCTGGGGTCCGGTCTTACTGTTCCAATAGCACCTTCGCGGCCCGTCGCCAAAGTGGCTGGCTTTCCAAACGCTGATGGGTGTAAATATCGACCCTTGTTCCAGGCTTCTTTTTCAACTTCTATTGGAATGCGATTCTCGTTGGCAAACGCATCTTTGCGAATTCCGGTGACAAGCCACGAAACTTCGACATTGGGCGAACTGGTACGAATCGTGAATTGATTACTTTGTATCTTCTTGACAATCTTTACCATTACCCAATCCGAATCTGATTCATCAAGCACCGTTAGTTGATAGCGAAAATCCTGGTTAAGGGCCTCACAATAATCGGGAAGCTTAACAGTTACATATCCCGACTCATCCGTAACTACATTTCCATCGTATATGTTTTTCATATCCGGCGATTCAACAAATGAGTGGTACAGATATTTATTTTCCGGATCCAATGGGTGATCAATCTTAAATGAGCCTCCGCCCTTGGCGATGGTACCAGAGATCGTTACATTTCCGGTGAATGCGCCAGCAAGCCCGCCCGTCGCATTGCAAACAGCGTCAAGTGCAATCGGTGTTCCGCTACTGGAGCTTGCATACGCGAGCACCCCAGTCCCACCTGAGCTCATAGATTGAAATGAACCACCAATTGTTATCCCGGTTGCAGAGTTTGCCCGTCCAAGCACTCCAACGCCGGTCTCGCAATCCGCAGTGAACAATCCACCTGACGGCGAAAACGCCGAAGAATTTACAGATGAAACTCCCATTACCCCAACACCCGAAAAACCTGCCGAATAAAATACGCCACCGTATCCACCGTCAGAATGCGTGGATTCGCCCCATACTCCCGTGCCCGAGTCGCCTGCAGCCTCAAAAAACCCGCCGAAATTTGAACCAGTCGTCGAGGTCGCCTTCGCATGTATCCCCGTGCCAGATACCGAAGACGATTCTGCCCACACACCCGCTCCTGCCCCGGTCGACGCAAAGTTGAACCCCTGTAATGCTCGCCCTGTCGGATTGTTCGTCTCACCCCAAATCGCGGTGGTTCGAACGCCGCTCGTTGGAGTCCCGGCAAACGCATGAAAGGTAATGACACGTCCGGTCAGAGCGTTATCCACAACATCAGACCGAATCAACGAGTTGTAAAAACCGGCCGTTCCGACATACGTGTTTCCAGTCACGTAATCAATACGACTCATTGCGCCCGTTGGTCCAGTCCACTGTGCTGCTGCAGTTGCAGTCGCTCCCGCAACACTTATGAAACACACGGCGATCATGTTCCTCATTTGCTTCTCCAGTGCCGGCCTTCCACTGACATCAATCGCCACATGCACCAGCAAGTGTGCGTAATGACAGAGGCGTACCAACATGGAATCGGCAAACCCGGCGCTTTCCCTTGACTTTCAATCTCAGACGACCCTGGCCATGCCTCGCTCAATACACGCAAACACGCGAGGCCAATCTTCCATCTTCATCACCGGCAGCGGCGGCAACATTCGCACGTGATACGGGCCGTGCCCGCAATAAAACACTATGGCTCCCTCTTCAAAAATCGCTTTTGAAGCCTTTGTTATCTTGTCTTTCGCACCGCCAAATGGCGTAAACCGCATCATGCCGCCCATGCCGCCAGCTAACGCATCGCCGCTGCCGCCTAATGAGGGCACTGCCGGGAACCAGTCCGGATGACGGGCTGCAAGCGCCTTCACCTGTTCGCGGAACGCAGCATGGTGCTTGGCAAATAAGCCACTATCACCATAGAAATTCCCATCCCGCAGTCGTTCAACGATCCGTTGTCCGACCCGGAACGTACTGGTTTCGCCGGTAAAGGTTCCGGAAAGCAGACCCGCTTTGGGGTTGTATTCTTCTGTATAAAGCGTCGCGCACGCCTGCGTCATCTTGCCCACGCAGAACACATCGACATACTGACCAAGATCAAACAGGTCATACGCAAACATCCGGTTTGTGCGGCCAAATGTCTGAATCTCATCGTCCCATATCGCGATCTTGTTCTTGCGACACACTTCCATCAATGCGACAAAGAAATCCCGATCGCCGATGTTGAACCCGCCTTCGCCTTGACACAATTCAAAAATGAAACACGCATGCTGCCCCGGATACCGCGTGATGTATTCGTTGAGTTGTGCAACTGCATTGTCTATGAACTTGGCCTTGCCAATTCTCGCCGCCTCGACGGCATCCCAGAATGGCATGTAATCGACCAGCGTCGATAGCGGCACGCCTTGACGGTATTCCGAAGTATCGCCAATTTGACACATAGTGATTGAACGACCCATGAAACAATCCCGGAACGCAATCACGCGATTCGCTGGAGCATGTTTCTGATAACAGACCTTGAGCGCGTTTTCATTCGCCATCGCGCCACCGGTGGAAAGATACGCATATTTCAAACGGCTGTTCTTCTTCGCCTCGTTCAGCAACACTTCGGAAAATGCATGCGGCTCGAAATTCGCCTGCAAATTCCCATGCTTTACAGTGTCATCGATACTCCCAAGAAGCGACTCTCGGATGTTCTCTGTGTCAGAGTGTCCAAAAAAGTGGACGCCAATGCCACAGATCATGTCCCACTTCACACTTCCATCCGCAAGCTCCACCAGCGCTCCATTACCCGCGCCACTTCCGACGTATGGATACAACAGCGGCCGACCTCGCACATCTGCTGCTCGTTTCATAAGCGCTTCGTAGCTCTCTTTTTTCCCCGGATTCGCAGGCCGATCACCTGTGATCGATGCAGTCCGCGTACGAACCTCTGCCAGGATCTGATCAACGGCAGCAATAATCGCGGGGCTTCGCTTCAACTCTTCACCAACCGTCGAAGGAGTTGCTGGGGCTGCCATGATACTGGTAGTGCTATTAGTGGTACTCATAGTTGCGCTCGACATCTTTCTGCTCTCCATCGATCAATCATTTTTCCGTTCCGGCCACGCCTGCGACAGCCGCGAGATAAGCACGGCAAGTAACTGGCATCGTTCTACAAGGCTACTGATTTCAATCCATTCCTGCGGCGTGTGTAAACCGCCGCCTCGTACTCCAAGTGTATCAATCGTCGGGCACCCCGCGGCCTGCAGGTTGTTTCCATCGCAAACGCCGCCTGTTGAAGCAAACTTCATGGGCTGATTCAGGTCCGCCGCCGCCATCCGGGCACACTCAGCCAGTGCCATCGTCTGAGGGTTGCTCGGTTTCGAGGGTCTATTAAAACTGCGTTCCACCTTGATCCTGGGCAAACTCGGACCGGTTGTTGCGAGAGCGTCAATCCGCTCGGCGGCTTCTTGCTCAAGCTCTGGAGAGAAGTACCGCACATTCCCCCATGCCTTCGCCAGATCGGGAACAACGTTTGCTGCTTCGCCGCCAGAGATCCGCCCAATATTGCAGATCAAGCCGCGTTCCGGATCGGCAATTCCCGCCGCGGCAACGCACGCACGGGAGATCGCGGTAATAGCCGAGACTCCTGACTTGAAGTCTCTTCCAACATGGGCCGCTTTCCCAGTCGCTTCGATATAAAACTGTCCTGAACCTGGTCGCTCGGTCACCAGTGACCCATCTGGCAACGCAGGCTCAAGTGCAATCCCGCAATCATGTTTCGCGCCAGTTGCCCTCAATGCCGAGTCACTGTGATACGAACCTGTCTCCTCATCGCTGTTCATGATGAAGGACCACCGGCTTGGTACTCCGCACTCCTCCAGTGCCTCCAGCGCCGCGAGCGCAATCACCAAGCCGCCTTTCATATCTACACACCCTGGACCAATGGCCGTCTTGCCATCAGCACTGTGTGTCAATTTCTGAAACGGACCCGCTGGATCATGCACGGTGTCAAGATGTCCCGAAATCAGAATTCGTGCGCCCCTGCCATGCCCCGTCCGATCTGTCCGATCACACACCGCGGTCGGCGGGATGTCTCCTCCCGAATCCCCAACCCAGGCTGGCCGCACATCTCCGGGAATGACAGTGGTAACCGCGCCCAGCTTCTCCAGCCGGTGACAAAGTTCGTCACGCGTTCTATTCAATCCAGCTGCGTTGTTTCGCCCCGTTGGAATACCAACGTGCAGCGCAAGGTCATCGACCAGCGCGGCGTGCCGCGATGCGATTAGAGTGCAGAGGCGTTGTTCGAGGTCGGTGAGTCCCATGAGGTGGTTTTCTTGTTATCGACTGAACCGGGCGGCTGGATAAAGAAGTCCATGAGCGAGAGTGTCAGCCCCGCCAGTAGCGCAATGCACACGATCAGACGTACTAGTTTTGCCTCTCGATCAATTCCAAACTCTCCGAGCGGTTGCCCGATAAGTGACCGCAGTTTCCCCTGACGCGTATGTATTGATCCATGTCTAAAACTCAGGCGTTTGATGCCAATTCCATTAAGTTCTGCCACGCTTGAGAGTGCCTGCGACATTGCGTTGACCGAGGCTTGCGTGACCACAGCCGCATGAGAACCGGTTTCGCCATCGCCGATTTCACCCGCCGCCGGAAGCGATCTTGCCATGTGCCGCACGGCGAATGCATCTGCCTGCCACTCAAATCTCCTCGACACCATCCCAAAAACAGCGGCGACAATTCCAAGCGAACTTAGACTCAAGATCCAAAGGAGAGTTGCTCCCGACTGCGACTCTGCGGAAATCCCGGCGAATCGACCGATCCAGCTAGTCACCCCGCCAGTCAAGAACACGCTTGCAACAATTGCGGCAGCAAGCCAGAGGATGTGACGATGCTTGATATGCGCCACCTCGTGTGCCATCACCGCCTCAACTTCATGGGTTGGAAGTGATTCAAGCAATTGATCTGTCAGAAGAATGTACCGCACAGGTCTGAAGAACCCCATGGCCGCTCCATTAGCCATCGTCCCATGCGTGCGCCACACCAGGAGATTTCGCACCCCGACGCCGTATTTCCTGCACAAGTCCATCAGTCGCTCACGCAAGACCCCTTCGCCCAGGGGAACGGTGTCCCAGACAAAAACAAGCACCAGCGGCACCAAACTCAACACCACCGCCACGCCCGCGAGTTGTACCGCCTCTGGAAGGTAGTACTTCCACGGAGATAACCCGACGATCGCGCGTCCGTGTGCATCAATCAACCCCAGAATTTCCGGGACTTCCATATAGCAGAACTCACGCCAACCCATGAGCAGCGCCAATGGAACCGCGAAGAACAAGATCTGATGCCGCACTTTGCCGACCACAAACGCTCGACGCGAAGGCAACGCAAACAATGGCCGCCCCGTGTACATCCATCGACTGAAAAGCGCATCGTACCAGCGACGCTCTACTGAGTAGGCACCGAGCCAGAGCACACAGGCAAAGACCAGCAGCGGTGCCAGTGCCAGCAACTCGTCAACCAAAATGATGTCGCCAAGTGACGACCGGACGAAATCAAGCCAACCAAGTCCCAGCACTGCATAGTAAAACAAAGTACACGCCGCTACTTGCAACACCAGCAACGACACTTCATTCCAGGTAAAAGCCGACGGGTTCCCGCGCCGATCCAGTGCACGCGATGACAACATGCTCACCAACCAGCTGATGCACCCCAGGATTCCAAGCCCTCCCGCGAGAAACAACCAAGCGGGCGTGCTGGAATGTCCACGATTGTCTATCGCGTCTCCCATCGAATCATGAATGTAAATCGCCAAAAATGCGGCGATGACGAGAAGTTGCATGGATTACCTTGAGGATAGTCGCATAGACCGAGTTTGCAGCAACTTCAAGCCATGATCAAGCGTCAAAAACAGGAAAATCAACGCACACCAGCTTGATCCCCCCACCGCTCGCCAAGCAGTCAACGCTGTTTCATATTGCGCCCCGCCCGGCGGCAACACGAGCGCAAGTGTCACCATTGCCCCCGCCAGAACCAGCGGCCATCGACCGCTAGCAGGCTCACGCGATTGGTTCACCAGGAAAAGTGCCGCCAGCACAAATATTGCGGCGAGTTGGATCAGATGGCGAGTCGTAGTCTGTGGTCCAAATGCAAGTGATGCCACAATCAAGGCCACCCACTCCATTCCTATGACCCCCTGATTGGTCGCCGGGACTGACCAGAAACTGAAGCCGCGGCGGCAATACAGGTACCACGCCAATGCAACACATGCGGCAGCCACCAGGCCAGTAAGCACTACCGCAACGGGCGAACCAAGCGAGAATCGCTCAGCGAGGCGAAAGAAAGTGCTGGTTACCGAAACCGACCGTTCCCACGTAATCGGGTGCG